>CAZRSD010000188.1:0-4042 GCA_964602645.1 uncultured Myxococcales bacterium | reverse complement strand
TTTTTGGTAAGCCATTTTGTCGGTCGTCAAAACTTCACCGAAAAAATCATGTCGGCTGCAAAAATCAACGCACCGAAACAAATTTGGCAACGTCTCAATCTCGCGTGGGTCATATTTTTCGTTCTTTCTGGCGCACTCAATATCGTAGTTGCGTACCTCTTCAGTACCGATGTTTGGGTCAACTTCAAACTCTTCGGTCTTTTTGGCCTCACCTTTCTCTTCGCCATTGGCCAAGCATTTTACTTAAAGAATCATTTGCAACCGCCGATGTCCGGCGAAGAAAAGACATGAACGAGTCGACCATTATTGCGTTCTTTAACGGCGAGGCATGCCCCCTCGACGAGCTCAAAGTACCGGCCAACGATCGCGGTTACCTGTTCGCCGATGCCGTCTATGAAGTGCTTCGTGTTTACGACGGACAGGCTTTTTTAATCGCTGAGCATATAGCGCGGCTAGCCAACAGCCTGCGCGCCTTATGCATCGAAGTTAACGTCGACATTGCTGTAGAGATTCAGCGCTGCATTGCGGTTAATAACGTCTTTGAAGGCATGGTCTATCTGCAAATTTCGCGGGGAGCAGCGCCGCGCAATCATAGTTTTGATAAACTCTCACTTACACCAAATATTCTCATGTACGCGAAGCGCTTTCTTGAACATCCAAGCAAACGCGATCAAATAAACGGCATTAAGGCGATTACCCACGAAGACCTTCGCTGGTCTCGATGTGACATCAAAACTACCAATCTTTTGGCCAACTGTATGATTCAAACTGGCGCCTTTCAACATGGCGCAAGCGAAGCTATCTTGCTGCGCAATGATTTGGTGACTGAAGGCACCTCGTCAAATATATTTTTGGTCAAAGACGGCACGTATTGTACACCGCCACTGAGCCAATTTATTTTACCGGGGACGCGTCGCAAATTGGTACTCGATCGACTCAGAGCAACTGGCCGCAAAGTCATCGAACGGCAGATTGAAAAGACTGAGATCGCCTACGCCGATGAAATCTTCATCACCAGCACCGTAAAAGAAATCGTACCCATCATCGAAGTTGATCAAAAGCCTGTCGGCAAGGGCGTCATTGGCAATCACGCACAATTCGCTCTTGGCCTCATCAAAGATGCAGTCGCCTGTGCGCGCTAGACGAAGAGCAAAATTTAACCTTGCTCGCTAGATGTGCTCTCCTAATCGTAACTGCTGTCATTTTCAAATTGCAGCTTTGGTTGGGAGAACTATGAATTTACGAGGTGAACTTGCCATTGTTCGCAACTTGCTCAGGATTTGGCCCACCCTCAAACATGTTGAGCGCAAACGTAAATTCGCGGGCCTTTCACGCCCGGCGGCTGAAGAATTGTTTTTGCATCTCTCGGCGCTCGATCAAGTCGAGCTCGTCGAAAAATCTCCGGACTATGAGCTGCGATCGTGGCTTCGGTTATTGCCACTAAACGACATCACCGATTTCTTGCAAAATGTGCGCCCCGAAAAGCAAGCGCGCGTGCTCAATCTGCTCGATGAACGCGTGCGCCATGAAGTTACCGGACTTCTTGCATATGCCGAAGACGTGGCTGGCGGTCTCATGAATCCCGAATATATTCGATTACGCCCCCACATGACCATGGTTGAGGCTATCGAATATATCCGCGCCCAGGCCAAGACCCGCAACAAAATCTATTACGCCTATGTTTTGGACAACAACCAAGTTTTGCGCGGTGTAATCTCGATTCGCGACATGTTGCTCGAGTCTCCCAACAAGACCGTGCAAGAAATCATGAAGGACCATTTTATCTCAGTATCAGAGACGCTGCATCGTGAAGATGTCGCGTATGTCTTCTCGGTAAACAATACACTCATGGCCATACCGGTTATCGATGCGCAAGGACGCATGAAAGGTGTTGTCACCTATGACGACATTGCATCGGTAATTGAGCAGGCGACAACAAAGGACATGCAAAAGATCGGTGGTATGGAAGCTTTAAGTTCGCCGTATCTCGCGGTTAATTTTTCGCAACTCGTCAAAAAGCGTGCGGGTTGGCTCACCTTGTTGTTTTTCGGTGAAATGCTCACGGCAACGGCATTGCGGCAATTCGAAGATGAAATTGCCAAGGTCGTTATCCTTGCGCTCTTTGTCCCGCTCATCATTAGCTCCGGTGGCAACTCAGGGTCACAAGCATCCACCCTTATCATTCGTTCGCTCGCGCTCAAAGAAATCCGCATGCGCGATTGGTGGCGCGTGTTCGTGCGCGAACTTGGCGCAGGCCTCTCACTTGGCGTCATTCTTGGGCTCATCGGACTTGTGCGCATTCTAATTTGGCAACAATGGGAGCCATCGTTTAGCGAACATTACGTGCTCATTGGCATAACGGTTGGTTTAAGTCTCGTTTCTGTCGTCGTGCTGGGAACGCTGTCTGGCTCGATGCTGCCCTTTTTACTGCGCCGTATCGGCTTAGATCCAGCGAGCGCATCGGCACCGCTCGTGGCCACGTTGGTCGATGTCACCGGACTCGTCATTTATTTTTCCCTGGCAAGCATGCTTTTAAAAGGCTCACTCTTGTAAGCTCCCCTTTTTTATATGGCGTGGTGATGCCATACTCGTGGCATGACAGATAGCGCCATAATAGTTGAATATTTTGCTAAGCGCGCGCACGATGCGCTGCCCAATCGAAAAATGCGCGAGCAATCAGCGCAGGATCTCAAGGCGCTCTATGCTGTGCTCAAGGTGCGCACTGAACAACGCACGCTCTCGGACGCTTCACGCGCAGTGTACGGCGTGACGCGTCTTGCGGGAACGTTGACCGTCATGAACGAAGTTCTCGACATTTTTTTGCACAAAGGTCTTTTGCCTCCGCAAACCATACTTGATTGCGGCACGGGCCCCGGTACGGCTTTGTTTGCCGCATATGCTCACTTCGGCAAAGCAGTACGCTACACCGGCATCGAAAAAGACCATGGCTTCATCGAAATGGCCGAGCGCGCCGTTCACGATCTATTGCCCGACGCAGCAAACAGTTTCCGCTTTATCGACGGCAAAGCACCGGTTGCCCAATTTAGTGAGATGTTTGATCTTACGATGTTCTCATACATGCTGAGCGAAATGCCACCGACCAAACTTGAACCGCTTTTACAATGGGCGCTCGCACGCACCAAAGGCTATCTCGTCATTACCGACGCGGGTACGCCGAATGTGTATCGCCAACTGATGGCTGCACGGCAGTATATCATTGAGCAGGGCTTTACCGTCGTCGCGCCGTGCCCTCATCAAAGCGCATGTCCACTTGCGGCGCCCAATTTCTGTCACTTCCCCGCGCGATTTACGCGCCATGCCGAAGCTCGTCGTCTGAAGGGCGCGACGGCCTCAGCTGAGGACGAGAAATACTGTTATCTCATCGCCGCGGCGCCCTCACGTAAGCCTGACGCACCGTCAGCCGATCGCGTTATTGCGCGACCTCTAAAACGAAGTGGCCACTGCATTCTCGACGTGTGCGCGCGTGATGGCAAAAAGCTTCGACTTACCATCACGAAGAAGCACGAGGCACGCTATCGCCAAGCACGCGACGCGTCGTGGGGCGATGAATTTTAAGGGTGAATATAGGGTTTTGCACAGCGAAACAGCAGTGGGTTGATGGCGAGTGAAATAAACGCGCACGCAACGATGATGTCAAAGCCTTCATCGGGAAGTATTTTCAATTTGGTTGCTTCCTCGACGAGAATGAAGGAAAACTCGCCGATTTGCGCGAGTGCCAAAGCAACGGCAAACGATACCTGGTGGCTGTACCGCATGATTCGCGTCAGTAAAAATGCGATGAGCGGTTTACCGATGATGACAACAACCAAGGTGCTAAAGAAGAGCGCAAAGTGTTCAACCACGGCCATGGGATTAAAGAGCATGCCAATGGAAAGAAAGAAGACGACGACAAAAAGATCCTTAAGCGGCAAAAGCGTATAAGAAACCTGTTGGCGAAGCGTGGTTTGCCCAACGACCATGCCGGCCATAAACGCTCCGAGTGCTATCGACGTACCAGTGAGTGTGACTGATCCGATGGCGA
>CAZRSD010000187.1:0-4075 GCA_964602645.1 uncultured Myxococcales bacterium | reverse complement strand
ACGGGAAACGCTTCATTGTAAGCCGACACTACCAATGGCAGTGCGAACATATACGAAGGCAAACCGATTATGGCACCGCCACCTGGACCTGATTCACCAGAATAAACAGGGCTGGTTGGGCGACCGGTATCGTCGATCGTGAAGAGTCTGAAGACCCAATCGTCGAGGAAGCGTTCATTGTGTGGATCTGCTGGGTCAGTTCTTGCGAGCAACTCAATTGTGTCCCACGCAGCAACTGGCGCTGCTACTGGAACATCAATTACTGGTACGGCTGGCGTGGAAACCACGGTGGCGGGACCAGCTGCTGGAATTTGCACATCACTTGCATTTTGATTTGGTTTATCTGTCGGAGCTGTGTCCGTGCAGCTCGTCATGAGAAGCAGTGCGGAAGAGAGCGCGCAAATTACGCTCGCGACCTTTTTGCCCCCCAATAGAAAATGTTTTGCCATTACTTGTTCCTCCAGGAGAGGGAAGGAACATCTCCCCCCTTGCATGAAGGACGCTATCGTGGTGCCGAATTTCGGTGCAACTTTTTATCTCGTTAAAAAAACAAAACGATTCTTATTTTTTTTGAATGTTCAAAAATTTTGCGTCAATATGCAATTTTTTTGCGTGGCATCAGTGCGAAGGTGTGTTCACTATTTATGCACCGACTATGACAGATTTGTCCAAGGCAAGGGTTTCATCTACCCACTTTTGGAACCAATGCCGTGGCTTCTTCAACGACGCTGGCGCTTCAGATGGCCACGAGAGATATGTTTTGGGAACTTTATACGGCGCAACATGACTTTTTAGATATGTCACAATGTCGCAATCCGGCTGTGGCACATCACGCCATTTGATCACCGCGCATGGTCTCATGCCGAAATCATGATCGCGAATGCCCACAACAACACATTGATCGATCTCGCGATGCAGCTCTAACACACGCTCGATCTCTTCAGCCTGAATATTCTCACCGCCTGAAATAATACGATGATGTTTGCGACCGCTAATGCGTAAAATACCGTCGTGGATACTGCCAAGATCACCGGTTTGAAAATAGCCATGGGCAAGCGGCCGTATGACCTCGCCATTCTTGTGGAGGTAGCCGTCAAACAGGCTTGCACCACCTACTAAAACTTCGCCATCGTCGGCAATACGCATAGTCGCGTGCGGCAATAGGCCACCAGTTTCATTGTTCACATCGCAAGCCCACACCATCGACGCGGTTTCGGTAAGTCCATACGTTTCGTAGACACGAAGACCCATAGAACGAACCTCCGCGCGCAACTCCTGCGGCAATGCATCACCACCAAGCACGACAGCCTGAACGCCGCGCAACGAGATACCCGCAAGCAGGAGTCGCTTAAGCTGCGTCGGAACGAGTGATAGATGGCTTATTACGTTGCTTGAAAGTCCTTGCATCAGATCGTCAAGCGAAGGTGCAAAGTAAACCGATGCTTGTGCATGAAGCGCACGAAACACGATGCTCAAGCCGCTGACATGATTAAGCGGCAACGTAAGCGCCCAGCAAGAGTCCTTGGAAAATGAAAAATATTCACACACGGCACGAGCACTTGCCCGATGTGCAGCCTCACCGATGCACGCGGTCTTCGGTACCGACGTCGTGCCCGAGGTTCGAAGCAGAGACGAAAACGTCGTCATACGCGATTGCGCGGGTGGGTTTGCTGCGCGTTCAATAAGATCGTCAACGTAGATCGCGTCCGTAAACGATCCCCGCTGTGATGTGATCACGATATCAATGTCGTGGTTCCGCAAAAATTCTCGAATGAGCTCGGGAGGCTCACGTAACGGACAAATCGCCGTTGGTAATCCAAGACGAATGCACGCAAGCACAAGCACCACACCCAACGCGGAATTGTCAGCGATGATACCCACACCCGGCGAACACTTCATTGGCGAAAGCGCATGCATAAGGGCTTCAGTTTTAGCGTCGACAAAAACGTCATCCCAGGTGCTGTGTGGCCCAAGAATTTTCATAAACATCATCTCCGCAAGCACGCGTGAATGCTCGACGATCCGTTTGCAATGGAATAGTTAGAAAATAGCGTGCGTTTTGTCGAGTGCACTTTTGGAGGTTACATGCGCTACGTACTATGCATTGTAATGCTTGCGCTCAGTTTTGCGATGAGCGTGCCGGCTATGGAAAGCAGTTCGCTCCACGAGCAAAACGTTTTGCACGACAGCACAAATAAATCGCCAGACGATCAAGTCTTCGATGACGTCGTCACTATCGCGCCTCAGCACATGTGGCACATCCTCAATTACAAACTACCAGCCTCGTGGAAGACAGGCCAACAGCATTGCTCTTTCCTGCTCTTTCCTGTTTTGGGTGATAGCTTCGACGCCGAAGACTCGCTCGCCGTTCCCGAAGACTCCGATTTTCGTTACTACGTGCCGCCGCTCTTTTATGCACAGTTTATCAATCAACGACTGACAGCATCGCCCTATCGAATTATTGCCGCCGGCGCTGATATGCTCACTGAAAATAACCTCATTGCCATCATTGAAAAAAGCATCGCAGATGGCAAACCCCTCAGCATGTACATAGCCGACGTCGACAAACTCAGTCTCATTACGGTGTTTGGCATCTCAAAGAGCGACACACATAAAGAAGTCCTGGTGATTCAAGGATGGACGACGAAAAAAAAATTCGAAAGAATAACCGTTAAACAACTACACACCTTGATGGATCTCACGTCTTGGATTTCGATGCTTGATCGGATGGTGTTTCTCATAAAATATGGTTACACGCGCAGCCAAATCGCCAACTTTGTTTCCGAGTTCCTCCTGCAAATTAAGCCCTTCACCATACTCCAATATGAACGCATTTTGCCAAAGCCGCCAGAAGGCCTGGGCGAAGATGAATCAAACGGTGAAGAAAAACAATCTGAGGTCGTCGCGCCAATAGTGACAAAACCTTACGTAGAGCAAAATTGCATCATGATGTGAGAAATTTCCTAGACGATTTGCGTAAACACGCCATGTGGCGCGAGGAATGCCGTCTTGCTGAGCACCGCTGCATAGTCGATCGAAAGCTGCCCACGAAAACTGCGCAGAGGTTCTGTAAATACGCCTTGGCGAAAAATACCGTCGACAACAATGCCATGCGCAGATTCGTTGAGGCCGAGCGCATCGATCATCAGCGCATAGATGCTCGACGAAAACTCGCTTTCGAAGCAATGACTGAAAATTGGCACGAGACCCATGGTTTTTGCGCGGTTTACTAAATCGAAGGTGCTAAACACGTTGCTAAAGCGGCCCGGCTTAATGATCACATGGCTCACGTTGGCATCAACGAGCCACGCAAGATCTTCGATAGTGCACATCGATTCGTCAACGGCAACGGGTATCCCGAACAGATCATGCAGCTCAGCTAAGCGTGTTGATTCATAGGTCGGCTCTTCAAAATACTCGATCTCTGTGCGCTTGAGCCCGCTCATTAAGGCACATGCTTCATCAAACGAATAGCGGCGATTGGCATCGAGCCTGAGCTTTATTTGCTTGCCGGCGATGGCCGCGATGGTTTTTATTTTGGTGATCTCGAGGTCGAGCTTAAGCCCACCAACTTTGATCTTGAGGTGTGCAAAGCCTTGCGCGACATAGTTCTGTGCAAGTGCTATGGCGTCAGCAGCATCGTCAACTTCAATGAGTGCCGCAAGTTTCAGCATGCCGCGAACAGCACGTGCGCGCTTTTGCATCAAGCGATGAAAACACGCCATGCTCAGCATATGGCCCAATGTCGTCGGAAACTGCGCAAAAAGCGCCGCGCGCTCTTGATTAGTCAAAAGCTCAGCATCATGCAACGTGCGCGTTATATCGTTTTGGTCAAAAGAGCGCGCTTCGGCTATCGCTTCGGCTAACGTTGTTCGATGAATTCCGCTCACTGGTGCAAACTCGCCAACGCCGAGCCCCGCCTGATCTTCAATCTGCAAAAACATGCCTTCACGAATTCTAGTGGGAAAATAGCGCTCGGCTCGCGTCGTGCACGGCAGCGCATACGCGTAAGCACTAAACGGCGCCATACGAAAGCCCTACAAAAAACAGAATGCCGAAGAGATAGAGCGCTTTG
>CAZRSD010000186.1:0-4078 GCA_964602645.1 uncultured Myxococcales bacterium | reverse complement strand
TCCCACGGTGTCACGCACGACGAGCCAAGGCTCACGCCGAGTTCGGGTTTAAGCTTAGTGGTAATGCCAAGCTTCTTGGCCCAATCCAACAAATTCGATATGCCGACGTCGCTCAAAATGTTGATCGCGGGCACATTCATCGATTGCATGAATGCTTCGCGCACCGTCACTTCACCCTTATAGCCTTGGCTCAAATTCTTCGGGCGCCAGGTCGACTCATTGGCACCGTCGTGAAAAGTCAATGGCGCATCGATCACCATCGTTGCGGGCGTGTATTTTTTGAGCGCTATGGCGGCCGAATAGACGACCGGCTTAAATGCCGAGCCAGGCTGTCTGCAGGCTTGATACACACGATTGAATTCGCTGCGGTCAAAGGAGTAACCACCACTGAGCGCCGTAATATAGCCGGTTTGCGGTTCAACCGAAATCATCGCACCTTCAACGCGCGGTTCTTGCTCGAGGGAGTAGAGCTTCAAATCTTGCGACACGATTTTACTATGCAACTGGTGGATCAATGCTATAAACTGATGCGGATTCGGCGATACTTCATTGTACTTCTGCAGTTCGTTATAACTACGTTCCTTCACCAACACCACATCATTGAGCTCAACGACATTACCTATTCTGCTGCGCCGGCCCGCTTCATAGTTCACGAGCGGATCGCGCGGACGCGCCCACTGCATGCCCGCGAGCGGAATGACACCGCGGTCGCTGCCGGTATTGATAAAAATAGCGTCAAGACTTGGGTCTACCGACTCAACAAATGCAAGCGCATAGCTGCTACCGAGGCCTAGCACATCATGTTCGTTGATGTGGTGCACCAACTTTTCTGCCTTGTGGCGCGCTTGTTCATTGTCGCCACGAAAGATCGGACCCAAATAGCCCTGGCGTTTGTCCACGTCGATCAACGCTTGCTTTAAGACAGCCTGCATCGCACGCTCGTGATCGGCGTCGAGCGTCGTGTAGATGTGCAGGCCATCTTCATAGATTTTTTGCTCACCAAACTCTTCCACCAGCCGCCGACGTATCGTCTCAGAAAAATAGGGGGCCGCCTTACGGAAACTGTTTTCACGAGGATAGATCGCAAGATCTTTGTTGGCGGCAATGGCCTGATCGTATTGCGCATCGGTGATGAAGCCGTCGTCACGCATACGCCCGAGCACATAGGTTTGACGGGCGAATGCCGCTTGGCGATTCACTTGGGGCGAGAACCGACTCGGTGCTTGTGGCAACCCTGCGATCAGGGCGATTTCGCCGATAGAAAGTTCATTGAGATTCTTGCGAAAATAATTGCGTGCGGCCGCAGCGACGCCATAGGAGCCGTGCCCCAAATACACTTCGTTCAAGTAAATCCATAAAATCTCGTCTTTGGTCAAATGCATCTCGAGGCGACGGGCCAAAATCGCCTCCTTCATTTTGCGGGATATCGTGCGCGCGGTCGCTTGCTCGTAACCTTCTTCTTTAACCAACAAGCTCTTTGCCAATTGCTGAGTAATGGTGGAAGCACCACGGAGCGTCGACCGCTGGCCACTCGCCGACTGAACGACGGCATTCACGACGCCGGCAAAATCGATGCCATGATGGCGATAGAAATTCTTGTCTTCCGACGACACGAAAGCCTGCGCGATAATGGGCGGTATGGTTCCCGGCTTCATAACGATACGCTCATGCACGCCAAACTCGGCGATGAGCTCACCATTTTGCGCATAGACCTTGCTCTTTAGCATCGGGCGATAGTCCTTAACAGCAAGAACATTGGGTATTTCCTTACGAAACGCCCCGTAGAGGACTAACACAAGCGCAATAGCGATGACGCTCACCAGCGACGTCGCGAACCCCAGGATTCTTATGTATTTCAGCAGCACAAAAAATCCGCCCTTGTTTGCTTCGCGTCCCAAAATCGACTCCGAAAATTGACACCATGTCGAATTATAAGGCCTATCTTCCCGTTCTTGTAAAGGCAACGGTAACATGGACGTTGCGGGCGCTCATCATCTCGCCCTGACGTGTATTGTCCTTTGATACGGATTCTTTATAACAGGAACGTATTTTACAAGCGCTGTATAGCCTTAATGCCTTCCTGATTATTAGCTCAAAAGAAGATTGACATGGCAGAAACCAAGACCAAGAAAATGATCGACGAGCAGCTCGCTGCACTCGACTCTTTGAAAATTGCCAAAATTTGCGCGGCCGCTGCCGATGACAAGAAGGCAGGCGACATCCTCATTTTAGATATTGCAAAGCTCACTAGTTTTGCCGATTACTTCGTGATTTGCAGCGCACCAAGTGATCGCCAAGTCCAGGCTATTATTCGCAACGTCGAAGACGAGCTCCGCAAAGTCGATGTGAAACCCATGAGCGTTGAGGGTTTGCAAACCTCGTCGTGGGTCCTGCTCGATATGGGCGACGTGGTTTTTCACTGCTTCACCGACAGCGCGCGCGCATATTATGACCTTGAAGGCTGCTGGATTGACGCCGATCGCATCAGCTATCCATGAAATTCCTGATAGCGCTGCCCACCCGATCGACCAATGATCCACTGATTGTCGAGGGCAGCGACTATCTCGTACGCCTACGACCGCCCATGAGCGCGCAGGCCGTTTTTCTCAATCCGAAAATTCCCACGACAAAAGAAGCTGAACGTAAATTCATCGAGGGCAAAGAGCTCTTGGCGAAGACGGAGGGCTATTTCCGCGTCGTGTTGACCGAGTGCGGCAAACACTATTCATCGGAACAATTTGCGCAGTGGCTTGAACGTCAAAGCCACACCATCACGAAAATGGCATTCTTGATTGGTGGCGCCTATGGTTTTGCGCCGTCGGTAAGTGATGCGTCTAACGCGACGTTGTCACTTTCACCCATGACCATGCCTCATCGCATGGCATTTTTGGTGCTCGCCGAGCAAGTGTACCGTGCCGGTGAAATTATTTACGGCAGCCCTTATCACAAATAGTGGCTCACAATACAAAAACCTTCCTCAAGCGATATTGCGTGAGCATTTTGTGCTGCATAATTGCTGAAAAAAGTCTTTGCTAGGAAGGAAGTTTTTCCCATGGAGGCAGAAAGAGAACAATGTTGATCATCAACACTGAAGTTCGGCCCAGTTCGATACATGGTACGGGCTTATTCACGCTCGAGAAGCTGCATAAAGGGCAGATAATTTGGGCGCTGCACAAAGATTTAGATTGTGCGTTTAAGAAGAGCGATTGGGATATTCTCCCCGAGCCTGCGAAGGCATACTTGCGCACGTACATGTACTGGAGCGAACGCCTGCAACGCTACGTTGCCTGCCTCGATAATTCCCGCCACATGAATCACGACGAAGCACCCAATACCGAGAGTGTGTATTTCAATAATTTGGATGAAATTCCGCACGCCATGCACGAATCAGCACGCATGACGCCAGAGCAGTGGCAGATGATCAACGTCATCGAAGGCTTCGTTATCACCACACGCGACGTCGACGCTCATGAAGAACTATCGTGTAACTACAATCTCGATTTTCCCGACTACGGTGGCGCAGGCACGCTAGACTTTTTGCGCAAAGCGTAGCGCCCCTTCCCGTCGTCATCAGCTATGGCATCCCGTTGCACACACCACTGTCGTTGCGGATGCCAAGAAGATGGCGCAGCCATCGGCACATTTTGAATAAACTTGCTGACGTCGGCTGTTTTGCCTTTGGGAGGCTTCGAGTTATGACAGCGCCTTTAGAATCAGCCATCGACCACAAGCACAAAACCTACAGCAAGGCAGAAGCAATTCGTGAAGCCGACCGCTGTCTTTATTGCTTTGATCCACCGTGTGTAAAAGCGTGCCCCACGTCAATCGATATTCCAACCTTCATCAAGCGGATCGCTAACGACAATGTTGAAGGTGCGGCGAAGACGATTTTTTCGTCGAATATTCTCGGGTACTCCTGCGCGAAAGTTTGTCCGGTTGAAGTATTGTGCGCAGGCTCTTGCGTGTACAACGATTTGCACGAGCCACCTATCGAGATTGGGCGTCTACAAGATTACGCATCGAGCTACGCGCTTTTGAAGCTTTCGCCCGAAGACATTCTCGGTTCCAAAAAATCGTG
>CAZRSD010000185.1:2736-4083 GCA_964602645.1 uncultured Myxococcales bacterium | reverse complement strand
GAGCGCAATCGCTTCGTAGCCACACTCGCTGATGCAATTGTTGTCATCGAAGGCAAAGCCGGCTCAGGCACACTTTACACCGCGCAATTCGCCGAAGAATTGAAGGTGCCGCTTTATTGCGTTAAGCCAAACCAAGCAAGCGCGCTTTCCTTCGTGCCGAATGAGCTAATACTGAGCGGCAGAGCTCGCGTGCTCACGAATTTCGCTCAATTTGCACAAACCTTGGTGACAAATAGGACTAAGCCGCCTAAAAAGCGAACACTTAGTGTAATAGACCGTATGGAAAACCTTAAAAAAGCGGGCAGCTTACCCTATCTTTTACAAATCATTAATGACCATGAAAACAGCATAGGTTTTGATGAGTTATTGCTGCGGACAGGTTGGTCATTTGCCCAATTGCAGAAGGAACTGCTGAGCTATGAGCTTGATGGACGCATTTTAAAACGAGGTTCCCAATTTGTGTTGACAGGTAACTAATGTACTGTAGGTCTTAGATGAACACATTTATAAGCTGGATAAATTGCCCGTCAGAACTGCCGCGTGAATGGTATTGCGTGTAAGCGAAAGAATAATCTATGGAAAAATCGCTCGTTGTTGTTGAGTCACCCGCGAAAGCTAAAACTATCCGCAAATATCTTGGTCGTGGCTTCGAAGTCATGGCTTCGGTTGGTCATATCCTTGATTTGCCGCCGCGCAGCATGGGTGTTGATTTAGAATCCGGGCAGTTCACGCCGGATTACGAACCCATTAGCGGCAAAAGCAAAGTCATCGCTGAAATTAAGAAGAATGCGAAAAAAGCAGACACGGTTTTTCTCGCCCCCGACCCTGATCGCGAGGGTGAAGCAATAGCGTTTCATATCGCCAGCGTCGTAAAAGAGGCTCGTCCAAAGGACCCGCCGAAAATTGTCCGCGTGCGCTTTCACGAGCTCACCAAGCGTGCCATCAATGACGCGTTTAAGGAACCTGATGAACTCAACCAAGATTTGTTCGATGCGCAACAAGCACGACGAATTCTTGACCGTGTCGTGGGCTATCAGATCAGCCCCATTTTATGGAAAAAGGTGCAACGTGGGCTGAGCGCTGGTCGCGTGCAGTCGGTGGCGGTGCGCTTGGTCGTCGATCGCGAGCGCGAAATCGAAGCGTTTAAGAAGGAAGAATATTGGACCGTTGAGGCGACCGCTTTTGGTGCGCACGAACCAAGTTTTCAGGTGAAGCTTGCCCGCATCGGCAAGAGCAAGGCTGATATTCACAACGAAGAGCAAGCCTTGACCATCAAGAAAGCGCTTGAGGATCAAGAAGCCACGGTTTCAAGCGTACAGAAAAAGGAACGGGTCAGAAGACCAGGGC
>CAZRSD010000185.1:0-2726 GCA_964602645.1 uncultured Myxococcales bacterium | reverse complement strand
TCGCGCTTGCAACAAGATGCGGCCCGCGCATTTCGTTTCTCGACGAAGCAAATCATGAGCATCGCGCAGAGCCTCTATGAAGGTGTTGAGCTCGGCGAAGATGGTGCGGTCGGTTTGATCACCTATATGAGAACTGACTCGACGCGCGTCAGCAACGACGCACTCACCGAGGTGCGAGAATTTATCAACAGCAATTATGGCAAAGATTTTGTGCCGGACAAGCCGAATTTCTTCAAGAGCAAAAAGAGCGCGCAAGAAGCCCACGAGGCTATTCGCCCCACGTCGATAGCGCTCACGCCTGATCGCGTGCGATCATTTTTGCGCCCTGACCAATTCAAACTCTATTCGTTGATCTTCGATCGCTTCGTCGCCTCCCAAATGACGCCGGCAGTTTATGATCAAACCACGGTTGAAGTCACCAAGGATGAATATCTATTGCGCGCAACCGGATCGATTCTGCGCTTTGCCGGGTTTTTGAAAGCCTACCGCGAAGCTGCCGACGAAGACGATCAAGGTGCAAAAGACGAGGCTGACGCTGAGCGCGTGCGCTTGCCGGAACTGGCCGAAGGTGAGAAAATAGTGCTCAAGAAAATCCTCGCTGAGCAACACTTTACTCAACCACCACCGCGATTTTCAGAAGCAAGCTTAGTTAAGGAGCTTGAGGAAAAAGGCATAGGCCGCCCGTCGACCTATGCGAGCATTATGTCGGTTATCGTTGAGAAGGGCTATACCGAGAAGAATCAAGGTCGCTTCTTCCCCACCGAGCTTGGCCGTGTGGTGACCGATTTGTTGATAGAGAATTTTCCCGACATCATGAGCGTTGAGTTCACGGCTTCGATGGAAGAAAAACTCGACGCGATTGAAGATGGCAACGAAAATTGGGTAAAAACCTTAAGCAACTTCTATTCGCCATTTAAAGATTCGGTGCAGAAGGCTAACGAGAGTATGCGCAACATCAAGCGCATGGAAGAAAAGACCGAGATTTCATGCCCGAAATGCAGCGCGCACATGGTTGTAAAATGGGGCAAGAGTGGTTCGTTCTTGGGCTGCTCGCGTTATCCAGATTGCTCGTCGACCATGCCGTTCAAGCGCATCGATGGCAAAATCGTTCCAGAAGACCAAAAGCGCGTTTCCGACGTGAAATGCTCGTCATGCGGCGCGCCTATGGTTGTCAAGCGCGGCAAATATGGCGAGTTCTTGGGCTGCTCACGCTACCCAGATTGCTCGTCGACGATGCCTTTGCCCACCGACGTGAAATGTCCCAAAGAAAAGTGTGGCGGTGATGTCGTGGCAAAACGCACCAAACGTGGCAAGACATTTTATGGCTGCTCGAATTATCCAAACTGTGATTTCGTCTCGTGGCAAAAGCCCGTCGCAAAACCATGCGAAACCTGCGACTCGCCCTATCTGCTCGAGAAGGTCACCAAGGATGCCGTGCGCCTCGTATGCCCAAGCTGCAAAGCAGTGACGGCGGCGGAGTAGGCGAAGGGGTTTTGTCCCCTTCGTTTGCCACGACACCAAACAAACCCTTGCCATTTCTTTTTCCTCAGTCATGAATAGCTTATCCAATTTGTCGATGACGGAGTTTTCGCTATATGACTTTGGTACGAGTAATCGGTGCCGGCCTTGCTGGCTCTGAAGCGGCATTACAGCTTGCGCATTTTGGTTTTGACGTCGATCTTTACGAAATGAAGCCAAACAAAAAGACGCCGGCTCAAAAGCTCGACGGACTCTGCGAGTTAGTCTGCTCAAATTCATTTCGTTCCAATAAATCAACGAACGCGGTTGGGCTTATCAAGGACGAAATGCTTGTCCTAAACAGCTTCTTAATCCGCTTTGCGCTCGAGGCACAAATCCCCGCGGGCGACGCGCTCGCCGTCGATAGGCAAGATTTTTCGCGCTTGGTTGAAGCGGCGATCATCGCACACCCACGAATACGCTTGTGCCGCGAAGAAGTGACGTTGTTGCCACGTGACGACGTGCCAACCATCATAGCGACAGGGCCGCTTACGAGTGATGCGCTTGCGGCCGACATCGTGCGTTACATCGGCCATGACCGTCTCGATTTTTATGATGCGATAGCACCCATTATCGACGCCGAGAGCATTGATATGAACAACGCCTTCTTTCAATCGCGCTGGCATGATGAAGAGGGCGGCGATTACATCAATTGCCCCATGGACCAACAAACCTACGAAGCCTTGGTCGCAAGCCTTAAAAATGCTACGCGCGCGAAAGCTCATGATTTTGAAGACGCGCATTATTTTGAAGGCTGCTTGCCGCTCGAAGTAATGGCCGAGCGTGGCGACGAGACCTTGCGCTTTGGGCCCATGAAGCCAGTGGGACTCACTGATCCGAAGACGGGCGCGCGGCCTCATGCCGTTTTGCAACTTCGCAAAGAAGACAAATATGGCACGAGCTACAATCTCGTAGGCTGCCAAACGCGCATGACGATAAGCGAGCAAAAACAAGCGTTCGGCTTGATACCTGCGCTTAAAAACGCCGCTTTCATGCGCTTTGGTTCGATTCACCGCAACACCTACGTCGACGGGCCGCGTGTGCTCGACGATAAACTGCGCCTTAAAGACCAAGCGGGGCAAACCGCTAATATTTTTCTCGCGGGCCAAATCACCGGCGTTGAAGGCTATGTCGAATCGATGGCGATAGGTCTCGTGGTTGCGCACATCGTCGCGCAACTCTATGGCACCATGCAATCTGCAGCGTTG
>CAZRSD010000184.1:0-4092 GCA_964602645.1 uncultured Myxococcales bacterium | reverse complement strand
AATAATAGCCTAACGTTTTTGCGTTACTCTTCGCATCGGTTAGGCGATACTGGTGATCGCCCTTGAGCGAGGCTATGTAGATATCAGGCTTTTTACCGTCGCGCTCCGACGTGAAAATCACAAAACGTCCCGACGGCGTGAAGTACGGCTCTTCATTGCGTCCTTGATTTTGCGTGACACGCGATATGCGCTCGGTTGCGCGCTCAAGCAAAAAGATGTCGAAAACTTTTCTCTCGTCACGACCAGTAAACGCGATCATTTTGCCATCAGGACTGAACTGTGGCGTTTGATTGTAGTTGCCTTTAAACGTAACGCGCGTGGCATTTCGTTTCGTTGGATCGACGAGCGATTGCACATAAATTTGCGGCGTACCGGATCGGTCAGACACGAAGGCCACTTCTTTGCCGTCGGCACTGATCGACGGCGACAAATTCATGTACGACTCACCGCTCACGCTCTTGCGATGCGCGCCGATGACAGGTCCCCTATTCACGTCACCAACGCCAGTGATGGGAGCCGTGCCCACCAATTTTCCTAAACGATCGGTGCGAAAAATATTGGCATTGCCTTGAAATGAAAGTGTAACCAGCATGCCGGAATTATCGGGAAACACGCGCGGTTCAATATTGAGGCCATCTTTCTTAATGCGAAATTGAAACTGCTTAGAGCCAATTGGTTGCTCAACTATCGCTTGCCCATCACGCGTGTGAACCGCATACAAGACATTCTTGCCATCGGGCGAAAATGACGGCGTCGATTTTAGCCATTTGCCGTCAACGACGATCGATTCATTCTCGCCATCAAAATCAACAATCACTACCTGACTGCCACCATTGCGATCGCGCTTAATTGCGACGATCTGCAACATGAAAAGATTCTCGAGCCCAATAAATTCCTCAAAAATGCTCTGCGCTAATTGGTGTGACAGGCGACGAGTATTCACCAGTTTGGCCTCGTAGGTTTTCTTGCTCGCCTTTCCGGTAATGAGATTCTTGTGCTCAATGATCGCTTTCACAACGTCGCCATTAAGTGAAAGACTCATACGCGACACACCTTCCGCACCTTGTTGGCGTATGACCGCGTCATTCGACGCATGTGCGGCGGGAATGCTTGCGGCATTCACTAAATCAAAACTTCCTACGATAGCGAGGTCACGCTCAATGATTTTGCGAATAGTGTCGAACGACGTCTTCGCCGCAGGCGATAATGCCGTAGTATTAGCGCTTGGAAAAAAGAGTTTGAATTTGCGAAATGACGCACCTTCAACACGAAGATTCACGCCGCTCAAATCACCTTCTGCTAAAACCTTTTGTACGGCTGATGCAGTTTTCTCCACGCCAGGTTTTTCCTGCTCTTTGGAAAATGAAAGGTCAGCCAAGAGATTCATAGCAAACATCACACTCAAAAACACCACCGACCAATGCATAGCTATCACCTATCGCTCAGGGCAGGTAAATGGACACAACTCGACTTCGATGCCGCGGTTTCGCACCATGCTTTGCAAGATCACCGGCACCACACCAAAATTGTCGACGCGACGAGTACCGTCCATAACGGCTTTATCAAAATGGTCATCACCTGAAGGTGTCACCATGACAATATCTAAGAGGCTGCCGTCCGACGCCAAATAGATCTTGAGCACCGTACGCAATGAACGCCCTTGTGGTCCATTAATGTGCGGCGGAACAACAAACGACTCTTTTATCAGCGAATAAACTTGATCGAAATAACTGCTATCGGCAACGACCTCACCCTCGGGTTCCTCCGTGACGGTGTCCGTTGCGAGTTCCTGCGCGAACGATTTACTGAGCGAAGCGAGCGCCTTGGTATAATCGGGCGCATTCATCGACGCTGCCTTCGAAGCCTTCTTCACCTCGGCAACCTTCTCAAGTTTTTCTTTGGGTAGCTGCTTCGATTTCGGCTCTTCCTTTTTTAGCTTATCTTTTTCTTTCGGCTGTTCTTTTTCTTTTCTTTCGTCGTCCGGCACAGCCTTCGCTTTACGGGGCAAATGATCTTTGTTTTTTTGCTTCTTGACAACGAGGCGCGCAGCAATGGGCATCGCTTGCTTCTTCACGTTAAGGCCCGAGAAATCTATGCCTGTGGCAAGCACCACGAAAATCACTGCGTGGCAAATCAAGCTAACAACAAAAGCCCATTTTTGACCCATGCCTAGAACCTCTCATGCATAGCGCACGATCACGGCTTTTCCATCATGATGTTAATTTTACTCGCACCAGCAGCGTGGGCCGACGACATCACCGCCATGAGCATCTTGTGCCGAATTGATTCATCGGCTTCGATATAGAGTGCTTCACCACGCTTAATACGCGGGCTCTCGCTCAAAAAGCTCTTGAGCTGTTCGAGACTAAAATTCTGACCCGCAATAAAAACTTTCTCGTCGCGATCTATGCTTATGGTGAGTGGCGTCGTGAGGCCCTCGGCTTTAGCACCTTCGCCTTCGGGCAAATCAACACCGATGGTCTCGATCATAAATGGTGCGGTGACCATGAAAATGATCAAGAGCACCAACATTACGTCGACTAATGGTGTAACATTAATATCAGCAAAGAGTGAACTGTCGCTCTCTTGGCCTGAACCCATTAATCCCATAAAACACCCCTTGGTTAAATCCGCTAGACAGCTATAGACTCATCTTTAGGATTCCTAATATGGTGTCCATCTTGAAAAGAAAAGGAGCCTAAGAAATGAAATCGAGCGTGCGCATATTTCTTATATCGTTTTTGGCGACTATTTCGTTAATTATTTGCAGTTGTGACGGCGGAAACGGCAATCACGACCATGAGCATAGCGACGACACTCACGGTATCATTGTGGAGCCGAATAATAAACTAGTAAGCATGAAGGTGCCACAAATTCCTTGTGAGTCCTGCCAAGCCAAAGTAGAGGCAGCACTCAAGAGTGATGCAGGGATTGTTCGCTACAAAGTTTTTAAAACCTCTGAACACGAACAGAACGTGCTTGTCGTCTACGATCCGAACAAGATCACCGTCGATCAAATCACGGCGCTTATCACGAAATTGGGAAAGACCGTCGAAAACGTCACCGAGAAATAATCGAGAGCGCTCATTGCACGCTGACTGATGCGTGCAGAAAACACCATCGTCGCTTTTTTTCTTCGCCAAACAATATTTTTGTTTGGCGTCTTTTTTTGGCGTCGCGACGTACGATGGGGTTGTCGTCGCCACAATTATCACCCTTCTTCTTGAAATCAGGCCCATCACCGGGGTAATGAATTCATTGGCCCACGCGCACGTCGTCACGGCGAGCGAGTAGTTCAAATGAGTAAATAAATAGCTTTAGAATGCGCTCTAAATGCGCTTACGGTGAATTAATGGCATCGATTAGACTATTTTTAATAGAAGAACAACCCTCATCTTTAACGCGTCACACAGCGCTTTTTGGTGCATTTAGCACTATTGAATTGTGTGGCTCAGCACAATCGATCGAAGATGTTATTGAGAAAATTTCCTTACTCAACTCACCACCTCACGTTGTCGTTTGCGACATCGGCTTGCCCACCCTGCGCGGAAAAGATACGACCTTGCAGCTTAAAGCGCTCTTTCCTCACACCGAAATAATTATTCTTACCGTATTTGAAGATGAGAATAAGGTGCTAGGAGCTCTGGAAGCTGGTGCATCTGGATATTTGTTAAAAAGTGCAGATATTAATAAGATCCGTGAAGCCATTATCGATGTCTATCATGGAGGTACCGTGATTCAGCCGACGTTGGCGCGAAAATTGCTCAAGCGTTTTAGCAAAGGAGCATTTAAAACGTCGGTAACTTTTGGAGAGCAGGAAGACTTCGCAAAAAAGCAACTGCAAAACGCGGCCTCGCTGACGACGAGAGAGCTTGAGTGCTTGCAAATAATTGCCAAGGGATTGAGCAATCAAGAAGTGGCATCAGTATTGAATCTCTCAACAGCCACAATTCGCACTCATCTTGAGCACATCTATCAAAAGCTCGACGCAAGCAATCGTGTAGAGGCCATAACAGAAGGCATTCGCCAAGGTATCATCGACTTATGAAGCGTGTAGTAAATCTTATTTTGTTGTTTTTTGGTTTGGCATTT
>CAZRSD010000183.1:0-4139 GCA_964602645.1 uncultured Myxococcales bacterium | reverse complement strand
CATCAGGCCATATCCTAGGTATTGTATGACTGCCTACTTTTTGGGATTGCGCCCGATCGCTTGCCATTAAGTGTAATAGCCACGACAACGTTGTTAAAAAAGCTGCAATAACGCTCCGCTCATCTTCACGTCGCTATTTCAAGATCAAAAGCTCACACGCATGTGACGCGAGCGTCAACGTGAGTTTGTCTTGAACCTTAAATGGCTTTTTCGAAAATACCTGCGTAATGACTGAAGGCTTGCCCACGTCGAGTTCTTTAAATGAGAAGGAGGGTTTAAGCTCACCTTTGTCCTTGAGATTGACCACAAGCACAGCGGTCAAGCCGTCTTTCAATCGTTTGCGAAAGACCAGCATTTCTTTGGTATCAATGATGAGGCGCGCTGACTCAAAAGTATCTTCGTTGATAGCGAGAAGGATTTCGTTCTTCAGTAGCTCACGCGTCTCGGCGCTCATCGCACGTGGATCATTGCCAAGCAATAGCGGCGCATTCATCATAGCCCACATCGCCAAATGACTTTCGTTTTCGACCTTCGTGAGCCCATTATCAACAACGAGAATGTCGGCATCATTGAGGTAATTTTCGCTCGCGGTGTAATACCAAGAACTGTTCTGTCGTGCGACCTCAGCCACGCTCAAAAACTCGCTGAGAAAGGGTTGGCTAAACCGAGCGCCACCAAAAATCTGCGGCCGTATGTCGAGCGTGGTCCGGCCATAGTTCGCGAAGCGCGGCAGCCAGCGGTAGAATCGCTGCGCACTTGCCATGATCTCAACGTTCGCAAGACTCAACAGGCGATGCCAATTGGATAAGGTCGACGCGAGCGTTTCCTGTGGCCATTCTTCACTGCTATCAAGCACGCACTGATCCAGTTTCACCACGTCAACATCCCAATCCACGATGCGTGCTGCATTGATGAGTTCGCGGCCAAACGTGCCCTCCGTCTTTCGCGCACAATCTTTGGTACCAATAGGAATGTGTAGACCAAGCTTAAATCCTCGTGCATGTACCTTATCGGCTAGACTCTTGATGCCGTCCGGAAATTTCTCTGCATCCGCTTCAAGCAAGCCCTGTGATGACAATTTTTCTGCGCGCCACCCATCGTCGACAAAGATGGTATCGTAGCCAGCTTCACGAAGACCAGCCGATTCCATCGCGTCCATTATTTCAATCACAAGATTTTGGTTGATATTTTGTCCAAACCAGTTCCACGTATTGAAACCCTTGATCGGTTCCTTGAATGACAATGGCGCAAGCCCGAGTGCACTCATGAAATCATCGCTTTCAAATTTGCCGTAATGCGGATTCACGTTTTGCACGAGGGCCTGCCGGTACGGATTGACCATTGATTGCCTGCCAAGTTCATAATCCATGCGCGCAAAATGCGGTTCTCGAAAACTATAAAACGCATGCAAGAAACCGTGCTCCACAAAGAGCGCGCGACTATCTGCAAGATATTCTGCGGCACCTTGCATGAGACGATTTACGCCGTATTCCCCAACAACGATGCGATTCTTGTCGATGCCCCGCTCGCTCGCCCAGGTGACTACAGGCTCAAGCATTGATGCGAGACGAGTCCTATCCCAGGTGAGCGACGTTGCTTCAGGCCTTTTCTCCTCGGCAGGAGCGGATCCTGGATAGGTAAATTTGGTGTCAGCTTGTCCATAAACAAAAGGCATGTACCAGTGAAACGCGTAATAGATATTTGGATCGTCAACCGCCTCGAGAACTTTAAAGGCCCACGGGTGGGCATAGAGTCCCGCATCGAGCATGATCGGCAAGTGACTTCGCGCATTGCGCACAGCTTTCACAACACGCGCGTAGAAATGATTGAGGTCGCGCGGTGTATCTTTGATGCTGCGATACCAGGCTTCATAATCACCGTGATACCAATCTTCGAAAGCAGGAGCCACAATCTCTGGAGCCGGTTCATTGATAGGATTCAATGCCAAGAGCGCCGGATGATGCCCCACATAGAGCGCGACGTCAGTAAAAAATTGAATCGCCTCATCTTGCTTCTCAAATGACTGCCAAATCCGTGCGTCAACATTGCCTTGGTTATGTTGTGCAAAGACACGGCCAGGCACCGTGAGAAATGTGAGCACAACTTTAAGCTCGAGCTCTTGGGCCCAATCGAGGACACTCAGCAAATGATCGAGATCTTCTTGCACCAGACCTTGATAGCGCTCGTGAGAACCGATCAAGAAACAGCCAGGCTTATCTTTGCACATGGCACCTTGCCATTTCGACGGTGTCAAACGAATCCACGACACACCGCGGCGCTTTGCAGCAAGCATCCGTTCAAAATCTTCTTGCTCGTTGAAAAAATTAGCGCCAGTTCTGGAATAAAAGCCCCCGTGCAAGAATTGCGGAGAAGGCGTGATGCGCGTCGTCGGCAACTTAAGTGCCTTGCGCGTTGCACATGAGCACAGCATGGTCAAAACCAATAACAAGAAAAGCTTCCGCACCTTAAACCTCTCATTCTGAAATTCTTCGTCGCAAAATCAAGTGCATTACCGTCGCCAATCGCAAAATTAAACTCTTCATCTGCTCAATGCGCATTGCTTACCCTAACATCGCTCAGTGCCAAATGCGACGGGTGAACCTTGAAACACCGGGGTTCTCAGGGAATCGGGCTATTTCGCATGACACCATCGACGGACTTTATTACCAACTCGTTATTCACCCATTTCGGGATAGACACACTGTTCACCGCCGACCTATAAGAACATGCCGTATAACCAACAAGAAAGCCTCGCATAGGAGCGAGGCTTTCTTGTTGAATTGCGCAGTCTAGTGCAACTCTTTGATGCCAACGTTGTACACTTCTTCGGCATCAACCCTATACGATCTTGTCTTAGTGAGCTTAGTAGCTATATCTAAGTTGTTTTTGACGAGGTCGAGCATTTCGCTAAAGCCCTCTTGGTCACCTTCTTGTGGGTTCTTCACCAGTTGCTCTTCGGCAAATCGCGTGATGCGATACAAGAAGTCGTTGATAAGCGGTGTGTTTGGCGATTTCTCATCGATTTGATGTACGGTCTTTCTGAGGTCAGAAACCATAGCAGCAGATTTCTCATTGAGTGGCAAGAGACCTTCAAGCGGTGTGATGACTTTATCTTGCACTTCACTAATGTAGTTCGCCATTTTCTTTGAGCCTTGACCATACTTGTCGAGCATTTCCAGGGCATAAAGGAAGAAGATTCTATTTACGCGCTTGCCATATTTTGAGCCTCCAAGCCAAGGACGTTTAAATGAATCGAAGATAATGAACTGTAAATCTTCAGCCAAGGTGAGCAGCGAATACGACTTAAACGTCAGTGTTTCGCCATCTTCACCAGAGAGGGTGTAGGCTGCCACCGTTTTATCGTAATTATCGAGCAATGGTCTTAGGCGATCGTCTGCGCGGTGCGGCAAACTGACGTCGATAAGTTCACCACCAATGGGTTTACGCTTTACTTCGCCATCCTTCACAAAGGTGACGTCGAAGAACGCTTTGGAGCGAACTAGGTAGAACTTCACCAGTTTCGAAGGAGCAGAGCCCCATGGGAACTGAATAGTTCGGTTATCGCTATTGGCTATCCAATGGGGTGAATCTGTCAGTTTGGTGGCTCTTACGTTGCCATTCTCGTTTTCAAAGCGATAGTCGTACTGCCCTAAATATCCGCAGTTATGCTTTTGATTAGCCCGCACCTCCTGAAGTTGGAACTGCAAGAATTTTGCGCCGTGCCATTTTGGATTGTTCTCATCTTTAACCGATTCCATATTCGCTGCTTGGTCCATCGCTGCTTGCAATTTTTTGCCTGCAAAATCAGTGCGCCACTGGAAGAACGAGAAATATTTTTGCGGGTCTTTATTAAATTCATCGCGAATTTTGTCGAGTTCATTGAGGGTAAGCCTGCTGATTTCATCAATGGTTTTTTCGTAGTCCGCATTGTTTAGCTTCGTCTCATCAATATAGATACTGAAGTCAGCATCAGAGCGTTTAAAATATTGAGCGTATTCACCCTCCAGTAGTTCACGAGCCTCGGGAGTGAGTTTGCGAAGTGCTTCGTTAGCCACCATGCGCAACACATTGCCGCCTTTGAAGAGCAAGAACGCAGCTCGATCTTCGTAGTTGTGCTCCTTCTTATAGGTATCGAGGGC
>CAZRSD010000182.1:911-4143 GCA_964602645.1 uncultured Myxococcales bacterium | reverse complement strand
CCGCACGTACGGTTCTGTGAGGAGCTGCCTCGGCAACGGGGCAGTTTACTCGATCAGGATGCAAAGTACGATCTAGAAGTTGATCAATCCTCATTGGTAATACGTCACGCCGCTGTGTCGAGTGCAATGCGCTCCTTCATGTCGAGCTTGAAGGTTCCGTAGGGATTGACATGCGCGTAGATTAGCGGCGAAAGGGCCCGTCGCTCTCTCTCTCCCATCGTATTTAGCCATGATTGTTCGGCCAGTATACCCTGAAGCATCAGTGTGTTGATATAAACCAATGAAGTTTGCAAGAGGTGGAGCGATAGAAGAGACGTTTCCTGGTCTTCAACACGATTGGTTGCAACCTCGCCGCCCTTCCCATAAAAAATGAAGCTATTGGCGCTATTCCAGTTTTCGACGACATTAAGACCTTCATGGATTTCGCGACGGACCGCTTCTGAGGAAAGATAACGGCAGAGGAAAAAATCGTTTTTACGGCTTTGCCAAGTTCGGAAAACGCTTGATAGGTTGGGTGCCGCAGATTGTTACGAGTAAAACGCCTGAGGATCGCTTCGGTGTCAGCTGTTCCAAGCCGCAAGGCGGTCGCAAACTTAACCATTTGGTCATACTGCTCAACAATAAGCTCCCAGTTGATGGGCCGTGCCAATATGGACCGCAAGTTCTTGTAATTGTCGGAGTTGCCAGCGCATGGTCGATGGAGCTTTTGGGTATGAATTCTTTTAAGCCTCGGCATCAACTCAAAGCCAAGTAGATGACAGAAGGCGAAGGCTACTTCGCTCTGCCCATGGCTATCAACATAGTTTTTCTCGACCTTCATTTCGGTGCAGTGACGAAGCACGCCTTCGATCATCGCTGCTACTTCTGATGACGAGCAGCTTTTCGTCTGCGAGTAAATGCACAGCGATTTTTTATCGACGTGCCAATAGATCATGATGCCGCGCCCTCCGTAGCGGACGTGCCATTCGGTCATTAGATTCTGATCCCACGACCCAAACTTTTTCGAGTCCGAAGCACAAGCTGTGGTGGCTTCGCCCCATATATGAGGTAGACGTGCTTCAAGTGTTGCATTGCAGACATCAGCGATGGCTGCACGCAGGGCGTCGCGATGGATAAATCGACGGCGAACGTAGACAACATCCTGGTAATTTTCACTAGGGGTCGTGGCGACAATCCGCTTCAGTCCTGTATTCGTACCTAGACCATAAATCGCCAGAAGTAGACGGCGCCTCAGTGTTTCAGGTGAGAGGGTTTCGCGGTCGGCAGAACTTTTAAAGCGCTCAAAAAAACTGACCCGCAGGTCTGTTTCCTTGAGAACGTCGAGCAGACTCGTCATTGGCCAGCGACGTAAAAGTTCGGCTTTAAGGCGACCAAGGTTCTGTGGTTCTGGCTGTTCATCAAGAGGCGTTACCGAAATAGAACCTCCCTCTTTCGCGAGGATGCGAACCTTTTGGTTGCTCGACAGCGAACAGTCGAGGCCATCGAGCGCCTGACTCATAATTTCTCGGAGTTTGCTCGTGAATCGTATTGGGTTTCTGGGCAGACCAAGTGCGTCATAGTATTCAACGCGTTTCTCGTCGAAGTCTAAAGGAAGGTCCTCATCAGGATTTCGAAAGCGATCCGCGCCAACAACCCAAATCTCTTTGCAGCGAAGTTTGTCTCGCAAGGTCTTGAGCAGAGCTAACTCATAATTGATCCGATTGATTCGCTTTTTGCCGTCTGTGCAAGTTTCGACAATGAGTTCGCGCCACTCTTTTTGCACAACGCCTTTAATCGGTACCTCTTCGCCGGCGACAAAATAAGGAGCATGCTTTTCGGCATAGCGTTGTAGCAACCCGAGCCCATCTATCACGGGCCGGTGAATGTCATTGTTCGATCGGAATTCCAGCACCCTCAGGAGCTGAGGAATCATACGTCGATAGTGATGTCCATAAGAAGCACGCATGACTGTTTATACCTTTGCTCGAAAGCTTGCTTGCCCAGAGGCCTTCAACTCCTTGACGAGAATGTTGAGTATTCTCTCACTGACGATGGGGTAGATTGCCTCTCGGATGATGCTATCTGGATTAGTGATAGCGGTTTCTGCAAGCTGGCAGAGGATATTTGTCTTTCCAGATACTTTTCGCAGATCGTTTAGCATTTCTTTCTCGACTTTCTTTTTTGAGCGCGCTCTAATGCCGTGGATAATCTGGATCAGCAGATCCACTAAGTTATCCGTGATCTCCTGACGACGGAGAAAGCAAAATGAAGCAAGGAGCGCATGCCTGACTCGATCCGAGTGTCGCGCTGTTTCATGTATCGACTCGACGGAAATACGATGCTTATGGCGACCAATGAACTTTCTGGAGACACCGGTGAATAGCTCATCTGGTAAAGTGATACCGGTAAGTAGGGTGAGCTTGTCGATCTCATATATCGCGTTCTTAAGTCCGGCCTTGCCGGGATCTGCCTTCAACTCGGTGAGCGATACTGTCTGCGCCTTGCTTATGAGCAGTGCATCAAGTGCAGCTTTGTTTTTAGTCGAAAGTTTGATTGCAATCGTCGCAAAGTACCGCTCTTCAGCCAGATGGATGGCTGACCGCGCGATGCGTTCAATGCGTTTGGTTGTTGGCGGTACAATTTTCAGATGACGAAAATGCTCGTAGACCCTGACTATCGCCTTAGCGAGACTTATGTCGCTGCCGACAATTTGCGACGACAGCCACACTGCAACGGCATTGGCGTCCGCTGCCCGCGGCTTGCGAAAGCCAAGCGTCCTGCGGATCTGTGCTCGGTGATAGCTCGCGTTTCGCGAACTCAAATCGTAGCTTGAGTAGCTCTTTATATCGCTATCGATCTGCTTAGCGATGTGTGAGACCACCGCTGTAGGGACTTCGCTGCGCTCATCGGGAAAACGAAGGTCCCGTTCGAATACTTTCAGCATGACGGCAAACCCAAGCCGGCCCGAGCAAGCTTTGTTTGCAAGCAAAGCAAGGTCGTTCGGCGACAAGGTGAAATGCTCGGCTAATTCTTCTGCCGTTAAGTTATCTCATGCTGCATTTACCTCCACTGCGTCTCGAACCGTTTACTAATCCCTGCTGATGTATCCTTCGCCAAACCGCCTAGTGGAGCGGTTGATCATGAGGGAAATGGTGTGTTAACTAAACAGTAGATTTGTCAACGACCGGAGTTTCCTTGAAGCCGATAAAAGTGGCCATCTACGCTCGCGTATCAACAGCCGATCAGGATCCCG
>CAZRSD010000182.1:0-901 GCA_964602645.1 uncultured Myxococcales bacterium | reverse complement strand
CCCAACTTTTTGCTCTTCGCGAATATGCAGTGCGGCGCAGCTTTATCATCTACCGCGAATATGTCGACTACGTGACAGGCATCGTCGAAAAACGAAGCGCGAACAGCAAGGACAAAGCCTTTCAAGAGTTGATGGCCGATGTCCGTAAGCGTCAGGTCGATTGCGTGCTCGTTTGGAAATACGACCGTTTTGCACGATCGCTTAACACTCTGATTGCCGCTTTAGAAGAGTTTGCGAGTCTCGGCGTCGACTTCATCAGCTATACGCAGCACATCGATACAACAACGCCAATGGGACGATTGTTTTTTCATGTGATAGGTTCGTTTGCAGAGTTCGAACGGGAATTGATAGTCGAGCGCGTTCGCGCAGGCATTGCAAAAGCCAGAGCCAAGGGCATTCCACTTGGACGACCAGAGCGCGATAAAAGCGCTGGGGATAGAATCCTTTTCTTAAGAGCTAGTGGCATGAGCCTGCGACAAATCGCAAAGCGCGAACAATTCTCGCCAGCAGGAGTGTTGAAGATTATCAGGCGACGGAACAACGGTGAGAAAATAGCTGAAGATCATGCGCTATGATTGCTCTTTATGGCACAGTTTGCATCCTGTATCGAGTAGACCGCCCCATCGCTAAGGCGGCCCCTCACAGAACCGTACGTGCGAATTTCCCGCATACGGTTCACCTCAACGGTTCGGCCTGTTTATCCGTCGTCCATCAGCTTCAGTGTTGGATTACTCTTCTCACTGTGATGGAGACTTCATCTCTGTTTGCTCAACTTTAAGGTGGTGACTTTTGCATGTCACTTGCTCCTTTCGCGCTTCTTGGCGCACGACAGCTTCGCTCATTTTGGGCCTTAAACCTTTGCCAAATGCACAACGCTCCCTTTTCGGGTTGCCGCGTCTGT
>CAZRSD010000181.1:0-4156 GCA_964602645.1 uncultured Myxococcales bacterium | reverse complement strand
ACGTCGAGGCCGATTTCTACGACGAGATAGAGCACATAGAACAAAAGAAAGACTAGAAAAAAGCCATTCGTTAGAACATCCATTAAGCTACCTTATTCTTTCACCAGGCTTGACGCCTTCCAATGTTATCAGGACTGGCACATCTTCGCCACATGCAAGGATCATTCCTTCACTTATGCCAAAGCGCATTTTGCGTGGCGCGAGATTTACGACGAGCGCAACGGTTTTGCCGATCATGTGCTCAGGCGTAACATGCGGGCGTAGCCCGGAAAATACATTGCGATGCCCGAGGGGGCCCACATCAAGGGTGCACGCTATGAGTTTGTCAGAATCTTTGACGGCAACAGCGTCGACCACAATTGCTGCGCGCAGCTCAACGGCCATGAATTGGTTGATGTCGATGTGCGGCATGCTTGGTGCTGTGGTGGGAGCTATTGCTTCGTCAGTTTTCGGTTTTGAATCTTCGATCATGGCCTTAACGTTCTCATCTTCAATGCGGGTAAAAAGGTGATGGTAGGGTTTTAAGGTTTGCTGTCCTTTGAACGGCGCGCCCACGGTTGCGAAACTATAAGGTTGGCCGTCGTTGAGCATGTCCTCAAGTTCTTTAACCGCATTTGGCATGACTGGTTTTAGAAGGCCAAAGCACACACGGCCAATATAAAGGCCCGTCGTCAAAATCTGATGGGCTTTTTCTGCATCGGTCTTCACTAATTGCCATGGCGCACCATCTTGCAAATAACGATTGGCATCTTCAGCAAGACGAACGATGTCGCTGAGCGCTTGGCCTGGCTCATTATCGAGGTAGGCCGCTTCCACTTTGCCGACGGTGTCGGTAACTTTCGCAATGAGATCGGCCGCAGCGTCATCGAGTTTGCCCGCTTTGCCGTCGAAAAGACGATGCAAGAGCGGCAATGCGCGAGAAACTAGATTGACCACTTTGTTTACAAGGTCAGTGTTTACGCGTTGTACAAAATCGCCGAGATTAAGATCGATATCTTCAGCACGCTTGCTCAATTTGCATGCGTAATAATAGCGCAGCGCTTCAGTCGACAAATGCTTGCTAAACGTGTCAGCCAAAATGAATGTACCGCGCGATTTAGACATTTTTTCACCGTTCACCGTCAACATGCCGTGCACGACAATTTGTCGCGGCAGGGTATAGCCCGCCGCCACGAGCATGGCCGGCCAAAACAGTGTGTGAAAATAAACGATGTCTTTGCCGATGAAGTGGATGATCTCAGTGTCTTTGTCGAGCCAATAATCAGCAACCGTGTGGCCAAATTCCGCGGCCGCCTTTTCGGTGAGACTAATATAACCGATGGGCGCGTCAAGCCACACGTAAAAATATTTGTCGTCTTCGCCGGGTATTTTAAAGCCAAAATAAGGCCCGTCGCGGCTAATGTCCCAATCTTTGAGGCCTTCTCTAAACCAATGTTCAAGGTACGCGCGCGTATCGCTATGCAGCGTATGCGGGCGATCGAGCCATTCTCGTAAAGGCTTTTCGAAATGAGCGAGCGACACAAAATAGTGCACGCTCTTCTTGAGCACTGGCGTGGCACCACTGAGCGCACTCTTTGGCTCGACGAGTTCAGTTGGTGAATAGGTGCGACCGCAGACTTCGCAACCGTCGCCATATTGATCCTTGGCGTTGCATTTTGGGCAGACTCCGCGCACCATGCGGTCGGGCAAGAAGCGCTTTAGTTCTGGATCATAGAGCTGTTCAATCTCTCTGGTTTTGATGGCACCATGCTCTTTAAATGCATTGAATACTTTTGTCGCATAGTGTTCATTCGCTTTTGTATGGGTTGAACCGTAGCCGCCGTCGAATTCGATGCCATATGCGGCGAGACTTTCACCCTGCAATTTTTGAAACTGCGCAGCAAAATCTGCGGGCGACACCCCCGCCTTGAGCGCATTCATTTCGATGGGCGTGCCGTGACTGTCGGCGCCACAAACATTGAGCACGCGATGACCAGCCATGCGAAGGGCACGAACGAAGATATTAACTTGAATATGCTCAACAAGATGGCCAAGATGCACGGCACCATTGGCATAGGGAAGAGCAGGGGTCACGAGATATTTTTTCTGCATAACGCGGCCAGTTGGTTTGAGGCGAAATTGTGGTGGGCGCAGATGGATTCGAACCAACGACTCCTACCGTGTGAAGGTAATACTCTACCACTGAGTTATGCGCCCGGCTGCATCAACGAATTCAAGCTGGTGCATAAATCTAAGGGGAGCCCTTCGCAAGGGGGTTGTTCTTCGCTGCAATGAGTGATTGGTTATCTATAAGGATAAACAAATGGCAACCCACTACGAAACCCAAAAGCGAAGAGCATATCAGCGGCTTTGGAATAAGCTCGACGAGTATTTATCAGCGACGCGCGAAGCGGTTCTTGCCATCAGCGGTGGTCCTGACTCGCGTGCTTTGCTTGAAGCCGTGGCGACGTGGCCACAGCGTCGTGCTTATCGCTTTCGTGTGGTCATCGTCGATCATGCACTTCGCAAGGAAGCGGACCACGAAGCGCGGTTTGTGCAACAACGAGCTGCGCGCCTTGGCTTTGAAAGCAGAGCCGTGCGCTTACCCTTGCCTGCATCGACCGCGGAGCATGCCTTACGAAGCGCGCGCTATGACGCGCTCTTTCGCATCGCCCGCGAAGAAGGTATAAAAACCGTGGTGACAGCCCATCAAGGCGACGATGATGCCGAAGGCTATTTGATGGCACTCATGGGCGTAGGCGGGGGTGAACTCGGCGCTGCGATGGCCGAAATCGAGTATTTTGACGATATGATCCTTTGTCGCCCGTTTCTAACGCTATGCAAAGTCGATCTCTTGCTCGCGCTCTCCATGAGCATGCATACCGATTTCGTGCGCGACAGTTGCGACGAGGCGCGCATGGGAAAGCGTGCCTTTGTTCGTCATGAGATCGTCGCTGAACTTGCGCGTCACACGCCGACACTTCGCCATCGCCTCGCAACCTTTGGCCGAGCACAAGCACGGCAACGCTCCGTCGTGGACAAACTCGCCGCATCACTGATCGCATGGCGCAACGATTCAGCATCGTTGTCACTCGAGCCGAAACCTGATCCAGCACTCTTGACCTCGGCGCTGTGGCAAATCATAAAATATTTTGGCGACGGCAAAGACCTCAGATCCGCAGGCACTCTCATCGCGTCCATCGCTGAAGAAGTGTTTGCAGAAGAAATTCTCGAAAACCACGCAAAAGCCGGACTTGACCCGCGTCTTCATGGGTTTAATCTTAAAGCCTTAAGCGTTAAGCAATATCAAGTCCCGGGTGCCGTCGTTTTCAGGGCGAGAAATGAAATCCAAGTGAGGCGCAATTGATCTAAGCTCACTAGGAATGCGTCATTTAATTTGATATGCTTATTAAGTTGACGCTTGGGCGGTTGCCTGTATAGCAACGCATCACGGGAAGAACGCAATTTTACTATAAAAGCGGTGTGGAGAAATTTGCACCACTGTTGGAGCTTAAGGGGCCTATCGGTGAAGCAGTATCAAAAGACCTTGCTCGTTTGGTTAGTATTCGGATTGTTTGTGGTGACAGTCTGGAGTCTGTTTGGAAAATCAGGTCCGACGCGCGCAGAAAAACCATTTTCTGAATTTCTTTCCGCCGTGGAACACGGGCAAATAAAAAGTGTCACCATTACCGGCCAAGATTTTACCGGTGAATTTAAAGACGGCAGTTTCTTTCATTCGACAGGCGTCGTGACCGACAACATGCTCGAGTCATTGAAAACGTCGAACAAGCAACACGGCACTGAATATCAAATCAAAAAAGAAGAAGTCGGCACATTTTGGGTCGTGATTGCGCAATGGCTTCCGATGATCCTCATCATTGGTTTGTTCCTATTTTTCATGCGCCAAATGCAGGTTGGTGGTGGCCGCGCCATGTCCTTCGGCAAATCTCGCGCACGCATGCTCACGGAAAACCAATCGAAGGTTAATTTCAAAAACGTCGCTGGTGTCGACGAGTGCAAAGCTGAGCTTCAAGAAATCGTTGAGTTCCTGAAGAACCCGAAAAAATTTACGCGCCTTGGTGGTCGTATTCCAAAGGGCGTTTTGCTGATGGGCCCTCCGGGTACCGGTAAGACCTTGCTCGCACGCGCTATCGCAGGCGAGGCTGGCGTGCCATTT
>CAZRSD010000180.1:0-4215 GCA_964602645.1 uncultured Myxococcales bacterium | reverse complement strand
GCGCTCACAAAGCGGTAACCGTGGGCAATTTCTTGCAAACGAAGGCCACGTCCCATGCGGCGCCCAGGCTCCTGCCATGCTGCCATAAGATTTTTGAGCGCCAACTTAATATCGCGTGCATCAACTTCATGATTTGCGGCGTGCAAAATTTCGACCATGCGCTCTACCGTCAAGGGTTCGCGGCTCACGAAAATGAGCGCTTCGAGCTTCGCTTCTAAATCGGGGATGGCAATTGCATGCATCTCAATCTGCTCAGTCATATTCCACCTGACTCGCAACGCCAATATTATCCATGATGGCTTTTTGCTTCGCATAAAAATTGGCCTTGTTGATCGTCATCAACAAATCCTCTTCGGCCGCATTGGCAAGTTTAACCAGCTTGAGCCGCGACATCTCGAGCAATGCCAAAAACGTCACAATGACATCAATGCGCTCGTAAATGGGAAAAAAGCGCAGTGCGTCGTAGAAGGTAAATTTGGTCCGTATTTGACAAAAATCTAGGAGCTCATGCATGCGCGCAGCGACGCTAATGCGATCGCGCGTGATGGTGTGAATGCTGATGTGCTCCGACTTCTTCAGAATTTTAGCCAGATGTTCAACGAGCTCAAATATCTCGATAGGTGCAAGCTCAACCGTTGCAAAATCGATCTTCTCGTCGTGAACGGGTGCATGCTCGTCAGCAGCACGCATAAACACGTCGCGCCCAACCACGTTTCGCTGCATCAGCTCGAAGCTTGCCTCTTTGAAGCGTTGGTATTCGACGAGGCGCCTGATGAGCTCTTTGCGCGGATCCTCGCCCTCTTCCTCGGTATTATCCTGCTTTTGCTCCTCTTTGGGCAAAAGCATCTTGCTCTTGATCTCCGCGAGCGTCGCCGCCATCACCAAAAATTCACCGGCCACATCGAGATTGAGCGCCTGCATTTCATCGAGCGCTTCAAGGTATTTTTTCGTTATGGTCACAATCGGGATATCAAAAATATCCATCGAGTGTTTGCGAATTAAATGCAGCAATAAATCAAGTGGACCATCATAAAAAGGTGTATCAATGTATAGTAGCAATGACTCAGGCGTCGGCACAAAATCAAGCGCGTCCTTGTCACGAAACTTGCCTCGTGCGCGAATGCGTGCAACAGGTGAGCCAAGCTCCACGGTGGCCATGTCTTCTAAATGAGGTCGACTGTTGGGAAAATTTTCCGTCATCTTTGCATCTAAACCAAGCTGCTACAATTCACGGGCAGTTCATATACTATTACACATAAATTACGTTACAGTGCCTACACAATTCGTTTTATTCGCGCACGCATTCATTCACCGCGGCTCGACGCTGCCCACTCAAACCTAATCTTAGAACGCGGGTGAAACTGATCATAGAGCGCTTTGAGGCGCCGTTTGTCAACATGCGTGTATATTTCAGTCGTGGCAAGATCGCTATGCCCCAACATCATTTGCAGTGCCCGCAGATTGACACCGCCCTCAAGCAAGTGCGTTGCAAAACTGTGACGAAGCTGATGCGGCGACAAATCGCCTTTCAAGCCACAAAGCCGCGCATACTTCTTGATGATTTTCCAAACCGATTGGCGACTTAAGGGAAGTCCATGCTTGCGCACGAAGACAAAGTCAGATTTTTTATCAGCTAAAAGCTCGACGCGCGCCGTCGACAAATAGTGCAGAACAAGTCCCTGCGCCTTCTCGTTGATGGGTACAACGCGTTCTTTCTTGCCTTTGCCCATGGTCTTTAAAAACCCGCGCATCAAATCAATATCAACGAGGTGCAAGGTGATTAGTTCTGAAACTCTGAGGCCCGTTGCATAAAGAAGCGCAATGATCGCTGCGTCACGCACACCACGCGCGCTCGTTTGTGCGGGGCTCGCAAGCAAGGTGTCGATGTCAGGCGCATGAATAGTCTTTGGCAGCTTCTTCTCGACTCTCGGCAAATCAATGTCGTGCGCCGGATTGTCGCGAATAATGCCCTCTTTGCGCAAGAACAGAAAAAATCTTCTGAGCGCGCAAAGACAGCGGTGCAGTGTTTTTGCCGACGCCTGTGCTTCCGCCTTCCACTGGCAAAATTGCGCCACATCGTCGCGCGTGAGCGATAGCACATCACCGCGCTGCTGCGCAGCAAGAAAATGAAAAAACTGCCGCAGGTCGCTTCCATAGGACGAAACGGTATTATGAGAAAGCCCTCGCTCTATCGTTAAGTAGGCGAAGAATTGTTCAAGCATACGCTCGCGCTTAGTTTCGTGATCCTTTGACATGTTCCGCTCTCATACTTTTTGCTGCGAGAAAATTCTTTACGCCAACAAAGAGCCCGCGCGCAATAGTATCGCGAGACGCTTTATCGGCAAGCATCTTTTCCTCACGCGGATTTGAGATGAAAAATAATTCGGCAAGCACCGCCGGCATTTTTACAAACAGCACATGAAAGATGGCTTGGTTGTATCCGCGGTCACTTATCGACGACGACAGCTTGGTGCGCGCCAACTGCGATTTGAGTCCTGCTGCAATATCTTTGGCGAGCCGATCGCTATCGCGTCGATTAGAGAAGGCGCGCAGCTCGGCGAGAATAAAATTGACACCTTTGCTATTTTTGCCTTGCACCTTATTTTCGCGCGCAGCGAGACGTTCAGCGTGGCGATCGCTTGCAACGTCGAGGCTATAGATTTCAAAACCCGACGCAGCCTTGCTTTCGCTCGAGTTGACATGCAACGACAAAAACAGATCGCCAGGCTTTTGGTGCGCGATGCGAATGCGATCCTCGAGACTCACATAAGTATCGGTTGTCCGCGTTAGGGCCACTTCGACGTGGGGAAGATTGCGCTCAATGAGTTGCTTAAGGCGCCTTGCGATGTCAAGCGTTATCGTCTTTTCATACAGGCCACGTTTGCCGACGGCACCCGAATCGGTGCCCCCATGCCCGGGATCGATGACGATGCGCGCCTTAATGCCAGTATTTTTCGTCACCGCATAATTTCTCGGCGACGAAGATCGTTGCTCGCGCTTCACAATTGGTTTCTTGCTCGCGCAACCAGCACTCAACACAATGACTATTGCAAAAAAGCAGACGATATTTCTGATATTCATTGTGGCTTCCCTAGTTAAAAAAACCTAACCAAGCAAGCCACATGCTAACGCGTTAGCAGCGTCGTCAAAAATTGTTAGCGGATGCGTAGGACACGATATCAGCCGCAAACTCACTGTGTACATCAAGGGATCCAAATGTTTTGAGCCGAATCTTATTCAAGCGTCCTATAATAATCAGAATTTTAGACGCCAAGGGAACCACCAACTATAATCCTGTGAGTGCCTGGCAAGCCACGACTGCGCCGGACATGAGCGACGACATTCTGAACTCAGGACGATCCTATGAGCATCAAAAACCAGCGGCCTTTGTTCATCTCCGCGGCGATCATCATCGGTCTTACCGCCGCGAGTTTGGTGGGGCTCAATCTCGTCGTGGATCACATCTCCAAACTGTCGCCGCCAGCGATCGCCATGGCTGAACCGCCTCGTCGACCAAAAGCACCTATCGGCAGCGACGACGCCATCGAAAAGATGAAAATGCCGCCGGCGATGCCAACCGAAATACCGCGCCCAGATATGATGGACCCGCGCATGAAGCCACGGATTCCCGCACCCGGTGAGCGCGCACCCGACGACGCCATGCGACGTATCCGCAACGGCAAGGATGCACCTGACATAAAACGCACGCAGCCACAGCCACCAACACCACCATCGCCACCATCAAATGGGCGAGACGATGCGCAAAATGGTCAACGCGCCATGCCAGGCAATCCGCCATCAGGCTATTATCCACCGCCGTACCCGATGGATCCCAAAGAACGTGAACAAATGGAAAAGATGATGCAGCAGGGCCCGCCGCCAGGCTACTATCCACCACCGGGATATTTTCAGCAGCCCCCACCGTATCAACAAGAAGCTCCCTACGGTCGCGATCCCTATGATCAAGGCTACGACAATCCCGATGACTTCTACTACGACGAGTATGACCCTGATTACGAAGATTACGACAGCAAACTCGATCTCAAAGAACATGACGATGAACGCACCGCCGATGTCCACGATACTAAAGAAGGCAAAATAGACGCTGGCGCCAACGATACGTTGGAACATCAAGACGATTACATACTTGATGAAGAGATTGACGAGTAAATGCCCGAGCACTAATCTCACTCTTCACCGAACGCAAATGAATTG
>CAZRSD010000179.1:0-4217 GCA_964602645.1 uncultured Myxococcales bacterium | reverse complement strand
CTTGCCATGGCAAAGCTAAAATGGGTAAGACGATGATTTGTTCTAAGAGCGTGAGCCGCACGTCGGGATCGTTTTTGAGGAAGAAAGCGACTGAATAAAGCTGAGGCGCCGGAATTTTGATAAAGAAGCTTTCTTCTTTCACAAAGTCGTCGCGGACAATGTTTTTGCCCAAGCGCGAATCAATGAGGTCCTTTAGGCTTTCAAACATTGTCGTGCCTCGCGAATGAGCATCCTCGCCTCTTCCGGATTGAGGATACAGCCCGAAAAAACCCGGTTTATAGGGAGGATGGTGACGAGCGAGCTTTGCGACACGCTATTTTCGATGCGATGTTCGCATCCGCGTATATGCAGGAGCACGCGCTTTTGCACCATGGCGTGCATCTCATCAAGAATGAGCCCCGATAGTTTTTTAGAAAAGCTGCCCCATAACACCACGAAATTGGCATCGTGAATGGCGCGTGCGTCATAGCAAAAGAAATTATCGATGAGCAATTGTGACGCGTATGAAATTTTCATACGCGGGCAACACATGGTGCCATGGATTTGAAAAATGTTAAGCGGTATGGCCCAGCTCGGGATAGGTGCTTTCATTCGGCGCTCACCTTTTTCTTGCGCCACCAACTGAGAAACGGCGCAAGCATTGACACGACGATGATGATCAGATGGCGATCGGCGGGCAGCAATTCTTGGCAACCGAGTATCACCAATAAGATCAGCCAGAAATTCGTCAACAACACGAGGGCTACAAAGAAATCATTTGGCAGGTAGAAATGTGGCTCACGTCGGGTCGTTGCAGCTTGCTCTGATCGCAACACTGAATAGCTTAAGCTTGTGGCCAGGACCACGAAGAAAACCGAAAATGCGATGACGATAAAAAAAGCAACCATATGTCCCTGCTCTAAGGCACCAATAGTAACATTACAACGGATCCCGGGGTGTCCTTGAAAACACCCCAAATTTTAAGTTGCGCGACTATAAGAATGCGTAGGTTCTGTGACTTCGAGAATAAAATGTTTGCCAATCACGACGTAGAAAAACTTCGGGAACGCTTTTTGGGTACGCTTGTTGAAACGCCGTGCCTTTTCTCGCCGACACTCTCGGCGCTAACCGGCGCAACGGTGTATCTAAAGCTCGAAAACATGCAACGAACGGGCTCCTTCAAGGAGCGAGGTGCGCTAAGCTTTTTGTTGCACCGTAACGCCGAAAGTTCGTCGCATGTGGTGACTGCATCAGCAGGAAATCATGCACAGGCGGTCGCGTTTCATGCATATCGCCTGGGGCTTTTAGCGACGATATTCATGCCGCTGCGCACGCCCAATACCAAGGTGCTTGCGACCGAACGCTTTAATGCGACGGTAAAATTGGTTGGTCAAACCTATGACGATGCATTCTGTGCGGCGCGTGAATTTGCCGACCAGGAAGGCGCCAACTACATTCATGCCTACAACGATCCGCACGTTATCCTCGGCCAAGCCACCGTCGCCCATGAGATCTTCAGTAAAATTAAAGACGTTGATGCGATTTTTGTGCCGGTGGGTGGGGGCGGACTCATCGCCGGCATTTCTCAATACGCTGCAAATGCCAAAAAGCGCACACAAATAATTGGGGTTGAGGCAAAAGATTTTCCATCGATGGCCATGGCACTCAAAAAATCGCCAGCCGTCATAACCTCGTCGGCACGCACGATAGCCGAAGGCATCGCGGTTAAGCAAGCGGGCAGTCTTGCTGCAACCATTCTCGAGAGAACGACGCCGCATATGGTGAGTGTCGACGATCATCAGATCCAATCAGCCATCATGATGCTCCTCGAAAAACAAAAAATTGTGGTAGAAGGAGCAGGTGCTGCACCATTGGCGGGTTTACTACTCGAAGAGCTTCGGCATAGTTTTAAACTGAAGACGGTTGTCTTAGTGATCAGTGGCGGCAATATTGACATTAATCTTTTGGCGAGGCTAACTGCGCAAGAATTGGTGTGTAGCGGAAGACTCTGTCGCATGTCGTTGGTGATTAAGGATACCCCCGGATCGCTCTCGGCATTCTTGCAAACGGTAACCAAAGCGAAAGGCAATATTATTGATATCCGCCATGAACGTTCGTTTGTCGATATTGCATGGAACGAGGTCTTAATTGATGTGATTGTTGAAACCAAAGACGAAGCGCACGAGGCTCATCTTTTTGAGTGCCTCAGAAAAGATGGCTACGTGGTCAAGAAGCACGGGCGGGAGTCGGGTAGTGCCGCGTGACGTTGACAGTCCGCTCGCGAAAAAGACGCTACCAATAGGCTGGCGCATCTCTCTTCACGTCGCTGGTATTGGCTCGGTCCTTTGTTTCACGGTTTTGTTGTCGCTCTTGCCATTTCAGTACGGGCGCGTTGAACAAGAATCCATCACTGAAGCCCGTATTCTCGCCGAAGCGGTTTCGGCAATCTATCAACGTCTTGGCGACGAGCAGCCCCACGATTATGCACGACGCTTGCTCCTGCGTGTTGCACGCACGCCGCACATAGCACTCGTCAATGTCATGGACCATCAAGGCTTGGTGCGCTACAGCACTGATTCGCGCGAATCGGGCAAGCAGTACGAAATGGGCGTGGGCGTGACGCACGAGGAAAATCAGATCATCATAAGCCATGTTGTTTCAGAACCAAGTTCTGCCATCGGCAGCGTTGCTGTGTACATCGATCGCGATATTATGCTCGGCGACACCAACAGACTTTTCGTTCAGGTGGGCATTGGCCTCACCATAATGATCATCATCCTTTCGATTTTGGTGAAGGGCCTTGTTGAACGCTGGGTCAGCTCGCGCCTCGCCAAATTGATGGGACTCATCGAAAATGCCGAGAAGGGGTCATTTTTGATCCGCGCAGAAGTCGATCGCACCGACGAAATCGGCCACGTTATTTTGGGCTTTAATCAACTGCTCGGCGTGATAACGCAAATCGAAGCGCGCCATCTCGAAAAAGAACATAGCCTCGAAGATGCGGAAGTGCAGAAGAGCATGCGCCTAAAACTAGAGGAAACTCTCTCTCAGCTTGAGCGCTCCAATGAACGCTTGAAGAGCAAAGTGCAAGCGCAAGATCTCATGATGGAAGCGGCGCATCGCTTGGGTGGCACACTCAAACGCGAGTCGGTCGTTGAGCGCCTTATTTCACTCGTGCACGAAAAATTGCAGTGGCCACAGTTTGCCTTCTTTTTGGTTGAGGGTCAAACCGAACGACAATGGCTTAAGCTTGTAGGCTCTTACGGCCTGAGTCGCCACGGAATTCAGGTGCAAAACAAGATCAATATTGGCGAGGGGCTCGTCGGTATCGTTGCGCAAACAGGAGCACCCATTGTCATTGGCAATTTGGAAAAGGAGAAGAAGCTCAGCGTTTGGGAGACGCAAGAATATTTGCTGCATGGCGAGGGCAATCGCCTTTCAGGCTCCTTGATGGCGGTGCCGATGATACACAAAGGTCGGGTTATCGGTGTGTTTCTGTTTTATGATCAACGCGCCGGTATGTTCGATAGTGACGCGGTAGCCTTAATCTCGGCGCTTGCCGCACAAACGGCGCTTGCTATTATCAACGCTGAACTCTACGAGACGACATTGGAGCTAGCGACGTCGGATCCGCTCACCAACGTCCTCAATCGACGAGCGATGGTGAAGCAGATCGAATACGAAATCGCTCGTGCGCAACGCTTCAATACGCAACTTGCGCTGCTCTTGGTGGATGTGGATCATTTTAAGCATTACAACGACCGCATGGGACACGTGCTCGGTGACGTGGCACTCAAAGAAATTGCCGCAGCACTTAAGGTGAATATTCGCAAAGTCGATACGCTTGCGCGATTTGGTGGCGAAGAGTTTTGCGTCATATTGCCGCAATCAGACGTCAAAGCGGCGCGCGAAGTTGCGAATAAACTTTGTGAAGCCATTCGCGCGCTGCGCTTGCGTGGCGTCGAAAAACAAGAACTCGGTCATCTTTCTGTATCGATTGGTATTACGGTGGTTTCAGGTGAAAGCGAACTTCTTTCTACTGACAGTGCGGTGACTGATCTTATTGCACTTGCCGATCACGCGCTTTATGAGGCAAAGCGCCTTGGCCGTGATCGTTTTATTGATAATCTTGCCTAGGGCGTGTTTTGATAATCTAATCGAGTAGCGCACCACACCGAATCTTAATGAAGGTGACAAAGTGGCAGAAGAACAGTTCGATCCTGCACAAGCACGAGAGA
>CAZRSD010000178.1:0-4223 GCA_964602645.1 uncultured Myxococcales bacterium | reverse complement strand
GATGCTTTCCTCAATGAGACGCATACGTTCTCGTCGGAAATAACCGAGCATCCCATAGAAGGCGGTGGCACTCTCGTCGACCATATTCACGAGATGCCGTTTTGTCTTTCTATCGACGGTATCATCTCCAACACACCGATGAACTTGGTTGGTCTTACGGCGTTCGAAACCGCTACGCGCTATCTCAACGGCGATAACAACGATTTTGCGCTCGTCGCTTTCGAGAAAATTGAAGAACTCTTCAAAAAGCGCGAACCAATAACTATCGCGACCTCGCTCAAGACGTATCACAAAATGGTTTTAGAAAACCTTAGCGTTGAACGGGGGGGAGGGGCCCAAGAGTCTTTGCGGTTTTCGTGCACAGCACGGCAAATCCGTCTCGCCCATCAAGAGCGTATAAAAATTAACGAACCACCCAAACCTAAAGTGAGCAGCGCCAAGCCCAAACAGAAAAAGGGTCTGCAAGAAGCAAAACCAATAGGGCCAGAAAAGGCAGAAGCAATAGAGAAGGAAAAGTCAGTGATGTTTTCCGGTAGTAATGCTGCGTGGAAGGGTATCAAAAGCGCTTTCAGTGGAATGTTTAATTAATGCTCGAAATCGCCATTTCGTCAGACGCACCGTATTTCAGCCAAGAGCATCATCTCTTTGGTCGAAGTTACGTTTTTGAATTTGAGTGGATCGAACGAGAGAAGTACTGGGTGATGCATCTCTACGACGGTTTTGAACGACCTATTGCGTTAGGCCTGAGAGTATCAACCGAATGGCCGATTTCTATCGAAGAGAAAACCGGCATGGTTCTTTTCTTACTCGCCAAGATTCCCAATGCGGAATTGAATCTCAAGACGCTCAATAGAGATTTTGTGTTGGTGGCCCATGAACTTGTTTGAGCGCGTCGTTGAACTCAAAGTTGGCGAGACCGACATCACCGGATTGCATATCGCCTTCGAGATCGAGAAAGACGAAACACCAGAGCCTAATCCGTGTCACGTCGAGATCTTTAATCTCTCCGCCGATAATCGGGCGATTTTGTCGAAATACAAACAGGTGCCGGTGCTCTTGAAGGCTGGATATAAGGATAGCGTCGGGATAATCTTTCAGGGCGACATGATTCGATGCAGCCATATCAAAGAAGGGCCGAATTGGAAAACGATCCTGGCGAGTGGCGATGGTGCGCTCGCCATTCAGACGAAGCGCATAAACAAGACCTTTTCAAAGGGCACACCGATAAAAACCATCGTTGAAGACTTGGCGAAGCAAATGGGGCTGCCGTCAAATCACGCACTCGGTAATCTACAAGAACTCAATCAAACCTTATCGCACAGCCTCTTTGTATCGGGCAATCCCATGGCAGAGGTGACCCGCTTACTAGCGGGCCAAGGCATAAAGGCATCGGTGCAAAACCACACGTTGCAGATACGTCGAACCAATCAGCCGATTCAGAAAGAGGCGGTGTCATTAAGTTCGGCGAGCGGCTTGATAGCATCACCACAAATCGGTGCGCACGGTGAGATGACGGTGCGTTCCGTCCTCATGCCAGAGCTTTTACCGGGGAGAAAAATCCACGTCGACGCAGCGTCATTCAAAGGCTTTGCCATTATTAAAACGGTTCGCTTCTTTGGCGCCAATTTTGGCGACGCGTGGGAGGCGGAGATGGAGTCTTAATAATTTGTGTTAAAGAAAGAGGCAACTTCTTTGCCGACGAGAAAGGGCACACACCCTAAAGAAGGAAAACCAATTAGGCGGGATTACCGTGTTTTGTTGGTAAAAAAAGGCTCCACCATCGTGAGGAGCCTAACGCATCTACATTTTTTGGTCTTTTGGCAATTAAATATCCTTTGACACAATATCGAGCGTCGCAATACCTAGCCAGGTAAGAAAATAGAACTTTCCGCTCTGATCCTGGGCGATTCCCTTAAGACTATCATCAAACAACGAACCCCCAAAACCAGTCTTTGCCGTAGCTTTGTCTTCAAGACTTCCTTGATTAGCGGGATCCGCTACAAGCACCTTGGAGATGATATCTTGACCAGCAACAACCTGCAAAATCTGGCCGTCCTCAAATACCATAACCCCACGATCAGTGGCAATGATTGCGCGAGAAGGCTTATTTCTATCAACCATCATCCCATTTACGTTGTGATTGTTATCACCGGTATTAGCCCATTGGGCAGGCGCTCCAAGAGGAAGACCAGCGGAGATATCCTGATAGAAGAGTCCTCCGCGATCCACGGCTTTATTACCAAAGCCAACTAACAAATAGCGATTGTCAACCAGAAGCACCTCTTTGATCGGTCCATTTGCAGTACCAGCGGTGTGCTGGAGTTCGGGGTTATCAGTAACCGATGCAGCGCCGGCGGCCTTGAGCTTTTTATTGCCAGCAAGGGTTGCTCCAAAATCAGCGCGTTCAATCTCATAGAGCGCACCGTTGTTTCCTGCGAGAACCAAGTTACCGTCAATGCTTGTTCCAAACCCTACAGCTGTTTGAGTAAGTGCAGTTCCAGCACCATCTTTAGTGAATCCAATCACCCAATTATTGGTCGCTTCACCGCGTTTGTAATACGCCAATGCATCTGCCGGGCCGCCATTTGCACCAGCATAAATGAAATAGTCGGCGCCATCAGTAACTTCGTAAAATGAAACAGGAGCAGCACCTGCTCCGCGCAAATTGGCTTGAGCAAGTGTCCAAGAAAGAGCTGCGTCGGTAGAGGAGTCTTCCAAAATTGCTATCGTTCCTGAGTGAGGCTCATAAACTACAACGCCATCGTGCAAAGAAGTCATCAAAGAAATTTTTGCGTTAGCATTATTGGTGGCAAAATCATTAGCTCCATCACTCTCTGGAGTATCCGCTGTCGTGAGATCCATCTTTTGCCAGTTCACCCCATTTTGAGTTCTGCTGATGGTGGCAATGTTACCATTCCCACTCGCGCCGTCTGATTGTGCAGAAACATAGACCATACCAGCCTTAGATGATGCAATCCCATGTATTTTTGACGGAAAGGAGTCAAAGCTTGCAAGCGGAACCATGCCGAACTTATAAAGCGAATAGTTAGCTGACACGCTCTTTGCACATGCACCGGATTTCCACTCGCATTTTGCGTTTGAAGCTGCCCCATAGGTAGTCTTGCAGATGTTTTCATCTTTTACATTGGCGCAGTCACTTGCGGAACTTTCGCACTTTTGACTCGTTGCGTTAATCGCACAATCGATACGTTGATTACAGCCTGTTTGATCGAGATCTTCGCACGTACCCCTTAACGGACTCTTTCCGCCTCCAGGCACAAAGACCTCGCACTTGCCTGTGGCAATATAAATGCATGGTCTACCGTCGCTCTTAAGTTTTGATAACCTGCAAGAGTTTTCATCGTTATTATAAGTGGCGCAACTATCGACCTCAGCAACCTTGCTATTTTTGTCACAGCCAGAAGCGCCCACGAGCAAAGCTGAAACAATGGTCAACGAAAATGTCCAATAGGCCAAAAATCTTAGATTCCTCATGGCAATAATCCTGAATTTATTTAGACGTAATGGTCAGATCTAGCAAATTTCCGCAACGTCACAAGTGAGCTTCCCTAAATAGCGCCCCCGAGCCTTACCATTTGGCAATCGGGGAGCTTGCGCCTTCTATCTGCGCCAGAGAATCAAAAAACCCAAGAGAGGCCTTGTCTCTCGGGCAACAAAATTCCTCAAACCCGATCTCACTTTTTTAGGCACCATATCCGATCGAGCCCTTTATAATAGGACCCATGACCGAAGCACCTTCTTTAGCCCAACTCATTAAGCAGGCCATCGATAACCGATTGCTCAACGTCCACACTGCGTTGATTGCGAAGGTTGAGAGCTATGATGCGGCGAAGCAGATCGTCGATGTTTCACCGGTGCTTAAGCGTCGTATGAAGAATATCGAAGGCAGTTCGGTCGATGAGCCTCTGCCCATGTTGTGCGACGTCCCCGTGCTGTTTCCTCGAGCCGGTGGGTATTTCATCTCCTTCCCAGTTCAGCCGGGAGATTTTGTACAACTCATCTTCAACGAAGTGGATATTGAAGCATGGGTCGACGAATCAGTGCCCACGATCATCGACAATCAACGTTTTACCCTGCAGGGCGCTGTGGCCATTCCAGGAATCTTTCCTCAAGCCAAAGCGCTTATAGACGCGCATAAAACGAATTTTGTCCTTGGCAAAGAACAAGGGCTTCAGCTTCATATCGACGAAGAGAAAATCCGA
>CAZRSD010000177.1:0-4229 GCA_964602645.1 uncultured Myxococcales bacterium | reverse complement strand
AAGATCGCAATTTTAAAAAGCGCGATTAATAACGTTATTACAATTTCGCCATCTGAAATTAAGCTGAAAAACAATGTTCGTCATAATGTCGACGAGAATTCATCCGAATTTAAAAAGCTATGCGAATCAATAAGCACCTTCGGCCTCATGAAGAATGTTGTTGCTGAGCTAAAAGTATCAAAAGATGAAAGCTCCTATGAACTAATTTGCGTCGCCGGACATAGGCGCTTAACCGCGCTCAAGAAGCTAGGACGCGAAGAAAAAATCCCATGCCTCATAAAATCATACGACGACAAAAAGAATGGCGAAAGAGTCGGTGCAGCACTATCAGAGAATCTGAACAGAGAAGGACTTAACTGTGTTGATATCGCCAATGGATATAGAGAGCTTACCAAGGCTGGTTGGTCTGACGATGACCTCGTTAAACACTTCGAGAAAAACAAGAAAACCATTGCGCAATATTTGAGACTTTCAGATTTACCGAACGACATCAAAGACACCATAAGGCAAAACCCTGAAAAGTTGTCTACGCGAGTAGTCTTTCGCGAGGTACTCGCCAAATGTTCAACACCTGGTGAAATTAGAAAGGTCATAAATAGAAAGATCGAAACCAAAACACCTGATTTGGATCGTGGAAAGCGAATTAAGATCAAAGATCGTCTTGAAGTATTCTTTGAAAAGGAAAATGTCTCCCCAAAAACCAAAGAAACTATTCTTAACGCCTTTAAATTTGTTGGGCTCCTCAAGTGATTTTCACGGAAGACGCGTCTTCCGTGATTCTATTATATGGCTTCATGACGCATTATAACTCAAAAACTTTCGGGCAAACTCTTTCGAGAGGTATGAGATTTGGAAGGTAAAATTTCTAAATGGGAAATAAGTGAATTGTCGAGTGCGATGGCAAATGCGATCTTTCATCGAGCCGACAATCGCTTTATCAAACAGCACGGTCATACCGTCAAGTTCAATGGCTTTTGGCGTAATGGCGATAAGCAAAATATCTGCGCATGGCTAGATAAAGCGACATGGCATGATGCAAAAACTGGTGATGGCGGCAGTTGCAAAGATTTTGCTCGAGTTGCTTTTAATATGACGCTTCCGGAATTCATGAAAGAATATGGTATGTCCATCGACGGACCGGCCGGACCAATTCAGACCAAAACAACAACTGCAAAGACACCAAAGCTTTTCGACCTAAATCGCCTATGGAAAGTACTTAGCGATAGAGATAGAGACAGAACTGATCACGCAGCAACGTGGTTAACTGATATTCGAAAATTTCGTGAACCACACCGCTTCATCGGCTCAGGATTTACCAATCTCTCTCACGATGATGTTGAACTGTTTGCTCACGACCACCGAAGCTTTGTTCAAAGTAGAATTCAACAAGGAAGGAACATTGTCGTTCCACTCAGAGGGACTCAAAACGAAGGCGTTGAAAATCTCTTCATTCGCAACGTCGACAACGTGCCCAAAGAAGAGCGAACACGACTGCTCATTGGATGTGGAGGTTGGACGAGTCACGACGGAAACCCAAGAGCCTTCGGCTTCCCTCATCTAGTAAATCAATTTCCTAACGTCATCATCTGTGAAGGCATGGCCGACTATTTTGCCGCCGAGTGCTTACTCGACGCTGATGAAAAATATTTACCCATCGGCGCACCAGGAACTGCAGCGATAGAAAAATGGGGCTCCTGGTTAAAGCAAACCAGTTACACAGGAAACGTGCATCTAGTTTACCAGTTAGACCTCGACGACAATGGCCGCCTAGATTCCTACGGTCCTGGACAAAACGCTGCGGTAAATGCGAAGCGTGCACTCAGAAGCGTCGGCATATCTGCTCACTTATTCAACTGGTCGCTCTTCTTACGGCACGTTGAACATTGGACTGCCGCTCCCCAAGACCTCGCCGACACTTTTGTTTGCTCTGGTGCTCCGCACGACACTCTTCAGAAAGCTTTTCTCAACACCTTAAAAGACGCGGATAGAAAATGACTGATTTTGATTTAGACAGCTTTATTGATGCTGTAAAGAAACAGCATCACGATATGGAAAAAGACACCGAGCCAGAGACAAATCCCTTTGAGCAATTGAAAAATTTAGGTGAGCTTCAATGGTTAACAGAAGGTCCTCCTCGTCGAGAATATCTCTTTAGCGTGAATGAAAATGAAGGATTTCTGCCTGCCGGAAAAACAAGCATGATCGTTTCTCCGGGAGGCTGCGGAAAAACATTTTTGCTTACCCACTGTGCTTTGGCCGCTGCGACGGGCACAAATTGGCTTCATACGAAAGCAAACGGACCAATGCGAGTTCTCTTCGTGGCGGCAGAAGAAGACAAGAATGAATTGTGGATTCGATTTCACAACATGGGCAAAAGTTTAGGCTTCCATCGTGTCCCTTCGCTTTTTCATCTCGCTTCTAAAAACATTATTCCTTTTGCTGCTCGTGGAATCAGTCAGAGACTTATCGACGAGAAGGGTAAACCTAAAAAGTACTACGACGACTTAAAATTATTTCTAGAAAAGAATGAAACGATAAGGTTAGTGATTTTGGATCCAGCCTCGCGATTCATGGGCCCCGAGACTGAAACAAACAATGCCGCCGCAACTGATTTCATAAACTTGATCGACGGACTAACCATGGTTGGCGGCAAACCGACCGTATTGATTGCGCATCACACCAATAAGTCCGCCCTCAACACGGTGAGCGAAGACAAATTGCCCAATTTTAGCCAAGCCTTTTCTCGAGGATCATCGGCTTTGATCGACGGTTGTAGATGGATGCTCGGCATACAAAGATCTGAAATGAAAGATGCTCAGCGAAGTATCTTCGTAAAAGTTCTCAAGAGCAACTACAGCACACTTGGACAAATCTTGGAGTTTGAGCAAGACTATGCAAACAGCGGAACGCTAAAATTCATCGGCGAAATTACCCCTGAGATTATGAAATCTAGAAAGATTGATGATGCATGGATGACGACAGAGCCTCGTCGCTCCGTTCCCTTGAATCCTTATATGCGTGAAACACGAGAAAATGATGATGAGTGAACAAACAGAAATTTCATACGTTGATTATCTAGGAAACAAATTACCAAATCACGACGGAACGTTGATTCCTATCGATGAAGAACAAGGTGTTCAGTACTTTGGCGTCGATGGCAAAGGATTTTTGCATGATGGTTCCCCTATCAAAATGAAGAACGGAAAAATACAATTCTTTCTTCACGACGGCAAAGCAATCATTCACGACGGTTCTCCCATTAAGTTGCCAAACGGGCAAACACAGTTTTTTAATGAAAATGGCTATGCAATGTGGCCGATAGATCTTGAACGGATCAATCAGCTCAACAACGAACAAAGAGATGCCTTCTTTAAAGGCAGAATCAAACGCATTAATAAATTAACACCGTTAACCGAAGCTGAAACCGAAGATTTGCGATTAGCATTTTTGGCGGCGGAACGACTTGATAGCGACGAGAGCAAGAACATTGCGTGGTGTAGTAATATCCACGGCACCGGCACCAAACCAATTTCAGACGAAACGGCTCACTCTCTTATGACGTTCGAAGTCATATGGTTTAGAGTATGGACCAAATATCAGTTGCGTCATAAAGAGTGGCTCGCCGCTCGCTATATTATCAATCTCCAAAAAAATGAAGGTTGCGAACTTGCAGGGTGGCGTTCAGCTGAGTCGATGTTGGTTGATGAATTGAGGCTCGAGCTTAAAAAAGCAGAAAGCGCTATTTCGCCACCCACCAATTTCGAAGAGCTCACCGATCTCGCCGTCAATGATAAAGGTGTGCTGGAGCTCGACGAGCGCCTTTATAATTACGTTAAAAAAATGCGTAAAGGTGAAGGTACTGAACGATGCCTCCGTTTTTTAAAAGCAGAAAAAAGCACCCCGATTGAGAAGCGGATCAAGTGTTGGCGTGAACCTCTCTATATGCATGGGTGCATTGCCGACGTTGTTTGGTATAACACCGTCAAAGAACGAGCTGAATCGGCCTATAGAAAACCACCAGCACTAACGCTTTTTGCTTGGGATATGGTGACAACACCGTTTAAAGCAAGGAAGCTAAGAACAGAAAATAATAAAATCTTAGACCACAACGGCAATGAGATAGGCGCCATTAAATCGACACCGCTAACAGATTTGGCGACGATAGATGCCTCAATGATACAGCGCTTCCCAACTTGCTAGTCATACCCGGCATGAATGAAAAGGGCGTG
>CAZRSD010000176.1:2989-4288 GCA_964602645.1 uncultured Myxococcales bacterium | reverse complement strand
TAGCGAATGCATCGGGATGCAAAGGGCGCTCTATGGTCCAGGTTGAAATGCACTTATTGGCATCGACGGTGCGCGGTGCGATTATCGCATTGGTTGGGCACGCCGATAAACATCGCTGACACGACCCGCAATCCGGTCCTCGATAGGGCGCGTCCGGCTCGATCTCGACATTGGTTGCGAAGCCGCCGAGGAGCGTCCATGTGCCAAAAGAACGATGAATAAACATGGCGCTTTTGCCGATGAAGCCTAAGCCTGCTTTGTGAGCCCATGCGCGCTCGAGTACCGGGCCGGTGTCATTAAATGGCCAAAAATTGATCTCATGCTCGACGGCTTTTACGAGAAATGGTTCAAATGATCGGAGCTTTTTTTTAAACCATTGATGATAGTCTTTGCCCCACGCGTAGCGCGCGATTTTGGCCTTGCCGTCGGAGTCAGCACGGTGATCTCCGGTGTAATAATTTTTGACGACGACAACGACGGTTTTAGCAAAAGGTGCAACTTTCTTTATCGAGACTCGTGCCTCGAGCGTGCGCTCGAGGTAATCGATGGGGCCAAAGCGGCCGTCTTGTGCCGCGTGCAAAACGTCGTCGGCAAATGGCAACGAGCCCTCCGCAGACGCGATACCTACGTCGTCAAAACCTAAACTTAATGCGAAGGTCTTGAGCTCTGCTTTTAGTGCGGCAGCAGCATTCAAAGTAGATCCTGGCGCTGGTCACCAGTGTATTTCTCGAGTGCGATCACCGCGGCATTTTGTGCGGCAACGCGCTTGTTTTCACCAGTGGCTGTTGCGACGATCGCGTCGTTGATCTTCACACCTACGAGAAATGTTGGCGCATGCGGCGGTCCTGAAGATTCGAGCACCACGTATTGCGGCGCGTCGTGAATGCTTGCTTGGATGATCTCTTGCAGACGAGTTTTGGCATCTTTTTCCATTTCGGCAAGTTTTGTCGGTGGCTCGCCAAGAATGTGGAGAACGACCCTCTGCGCCGCATCGATGCCTCCGTCGATAAAGACGGCCCCGATGATCGCTTCCATGGCGTCGGAGAGTACGGCTTTTGAACTTGTGCTCCCCGATGCGCGCATTGCTTTGTCGCTTTTGATAAAGCGCGCAAGATCAAGGGAGCGGGCTGCCTGCGCTAAATGATCTTGGCAGACGTAGAGCGCGCGTAATCTGCTGAGATCGCCCTCGCTAAAATAGCTGTTTTGCTGATAGAGAAAGTTCGCGCATACCAATGACAAAACAGCGTCGCCCAAAAACTCGAGGCGTTCATTGTGATCCGAAGAATAACTGCGATGCGT
>CAZRSD010000176.1:0-2979 GCA_964602645.1 uncultured Myxococcales bacterium | reverse complement strand
GGGGTAATCGGGCGAGGCATGGGGCGGACGCCGGATGCCGTGAAGATGCGCCGCATCTTTGTCATAGGAGCTCCGATGCGTAAGCGCCGTCGACAAAAGTGTGGGGTCCTTAAAACTATACCCAATCGCGTGCACAAGCGTTTCAACGCAAAAGGTTTGTTGTTCTTTTCTCGATTCGGTCATATTGTTAAAATTCGCGGCTAAATGCCTCTTTGTCGCCCTTCTTCCTAAAAACCAAGCGGACCGGAATTTCGCCCAGCTTTAAGTCGGTACGAAAGAAATTGGTCAAATAACGTTTATAAGAAAAATGAAAACCCGAAGGCTGTGAACAACTAATGCTGAATGTCGGCGGAGAGTGCGCGATTTGCGTCGCAAAGTACATTTTCAGCCGCTTGCCCATAAACACTGGAGGCGGATGTTGCACTTGTGCCTTTTCCAATGATCGATTCAATTTCGACGTATTAATTTTAGCCTGATAGCCGCAGGCCAATCGCAATGCCTTATCGATGCTATCGAAGATCTGATGACCATATTTCGCCGACAAAAAGACGACCGGCGCATAGGCGAGAAATGGCAAATGAAACCTAACGTCGTCGAGGAATTTTTCTCTTGAGCCCTCTGCCCTGGTTTCTTCGTCCCATTTGTTGATTGCGATGATGCACGGCTTCTTCTTCTCAAAAATAATACCGGCGATCTTTTGATCTTGTTCGCTGATGCCTTCGGTTGCACTCACCATAAAAATTGCAACATGCGCTCGATCGATCGCGCACAACGAACGCGCAACCGCCATCTTCTCAACTTCTTCATTGATGCTGCGTTGCCGCCTAATACCTGCCGTATCAACCAAGCAGATGTCGCGGCCAGCGTAAAAAAGATCGGTGTCGACGGCGTCAACCGTAGTGCCCGCAAGCTCCGAGACCATCACGCGATCTTCGTTGAGCAAGGCGTTCACAAAGGTAGATTTACCAGAATTGGGCTTGCCCACGACGCAAATATTAACTTTCTTTGGGTCGCTTTCGTATTCCGCCGCGTCTTCTTCGTCTTCATCAGAATCATCGACGATGAGCTGAAGCGACGGTTCATCGGAAGCTGATATATTTTTGGGTGCAAGCCCGAGCTCAGCGATGACGCGTTCGCGCAGATCGTTGATGCCTCGATTTTGCGCAGCGCTCACAAACACGGGATTGGCGTAGCCAAAACGAAGGCAATCAAATGCTTGCACATGATGAGCTTCATCGTCGACCTTGTTGACGACGAGAATGACTGGTTTGTTGTTTTTGCGGAGCATCTTGGCGATTTCGTGGTCGGCGACACTGATGCCTTCTTTTGCGCTCACTACAAAAAGAATCACGCTTGCGCGATCATTGGCGAAATCAAAAACGCGCTGGCTGACCAAACCCTGAAATGGATTAGTTACAGTGTCTTCGCGCTCAATACCGCCCGAGTCGACCACGACGACCGGGTGACCACAAAAATCCGCATCTTTCGTGATACAATCGCGTGTCGCGCCTGGCGTCTTGTGCGTAATGCTGATGCGCTTATGGGCGAGACGATTAAAGAGCGTGCTCTTGCCCACGTTGGTTTTGCCCACGAGAATGATATTTGGTTTTACGAACAAGCCATTCATTATAATTCACATTGGCGAGGGTTGTTTCGTTCCTAGCTATGCTAGAAACAATTCCGACCTCGCCAATCTCCTCAGTTAATAGCCTCACTATCGAGCTATTTTTTATCTTGAAATCACGCCTTCTTCAATTCAGCAGCTTCAGCATCAACCGCCGCAAAAGCGGTCTTTGTTTGTTCCGGTGCGGCCGATTCTCTGAGTTTCTCAGCACGTTCAGCCAAAAGTTCTTCACGAGACTTCACTCGTTGAGCCGGCTTCGTTCGCGACAATGGTTCACCGCGGATTAACGCGAGCAATTCCGGTCCATCGATGGTTTCATATTCCAAGAGTGCATGGCCAATACGGTCAAGTTTATCGATATTGCTGCTGATAAGGCTCTTAGCACGTTCATATTGAGTTGTAACGATGGTCCGTACTTCATTATCAATTTGTTGCGCGGTAATTTCTGAATAATCAGCTGCTTGGGAGAAATCTTTGCCTAAAAATATTTGTCCGTCTTTTTTACCGTAAACCAACGGACCCATTTTCTCAGACATACCCCATTCGCGAACCATTTTTTGGGCAAGCTCGGTGGCCTTTTCAAAATCGTTGCCAGCACCGGAGGTCAGCTCACCAAACTTGATTTGCTCGGCTAAACGACCACCCATCATGACGGCGACTTGGTTCTCAGCGTAGGTCTTAGACAAATTGTAACGGTCTTCGGTGGGCAACTGCATGGTCACGCCAAGCGCGCGTCCACGAGGGATGATCGTCACTTTGTGGACCGGATCGGTCGTATCAGAGACACCTTTTTTCTCGGCTTCTTGGCGAATCAGCGCCGACACCAAGGCGTGGCCTGCTTCGTGAAACGCGGTGTTTTCGATGTCTTTCCTCGACATAACGAGGTTGCGGCGTTCGGTACCCATGATGATTTTTTCGCGCGCCATTTCAAAGTCATGCATAGAGACTTTATCTTTGCCTTCGCGCGCTGCGATCAATGCCGCTTCATTGACGAGGTTTTCGATATCAGCACCACTCATACCAGGGGTTGAGCGCGCAAGAATTTCTAGGTCTACGTCAGTATCGAGCGGTACATTTGGTGTGTGAACCTTGAAAATTTCTTCGCGGCCACGCACGTCCGGCAAGGGTACCACGACGCGACGGTCAAAACGACCAGGACGCAAAATCGCAGGATCCAACACGTCGGGGCGGTTGGTTGCGGCAATAATGATGACGCCTTCGTTTGCTTCAAAGCCATCCATTTCGACGAGCATTTGGTTGAGCGTCTGTTCACGTTCGTCGTGACCGCCACCCATGCCAGCGCCACGTTGGCGACCAACAGCATCGATTTCGTCGATAAAGATGATACAAGGTGC
>CAZRSD010000175.1:3448-4298 GCA_964602645.1 uncultured Myxococcales bacterium | reverse complement strand
CTTGCATGCGGGATTGCGTTTGTGCTCGGTTTGCCCATCGCTGTTACTGGCGACAGCGGCATTTTCCCAGCGTGGTCAAAGATTTTTGGCGTAAGTTTCATGGAAACCAATGATCTCCTCGTAGACTGGATCTTGGTGATCATTGCGTTTTTTACGACCGTGTTTATTGGCTATCGGTTGTCGAACGACGTGCGTGAGCGAGGGTTTTTTAGCGGTACACGGTTCACATTTTTGTATCGCGTGTGGCTTGTGCTATTGAGAACTGTGGTGCCGGTGGGTGTCCTTGCGGTGATAGCGCACCGAGCTCATTTGATAAGTTTCTAAAGCTGCTGGTCTCGCGCGCAGCTTTGTGAGGAGATTGCGTGCAGGACGGACTTCGACGAGAGCATTGGCGTTCCCGCCTTGGCATTGTTTTTGCAACAAGTGGGTCGGCCATCGGTCTTGGGACCTTGTGGAAACTGCCCTATTTGGTGGGGCAGGGTGGGGGCGGTGCCTTTATTGCGCTCTTTCTCGGATTCACGCTCTTGCTCGGCATGCCGCTTTTCGTTGCGGAATTAGTTTTAGGTAAACATTTTCAAAAGAGTGTCGTCATGATTTTCGACGGTATACCGTCGCGCATTGGTGTCATGGCACTTTTTGGTTGGCTCGCCATCATCGTCACCTTTTTGATCGCAGGTTGGTATGGTGTCGTATCAGGCTGGGGTATCAACTATCTCGTCATGGCGGTAACCGACGCTTTCGAAGATAAATCGCCGCTTGAGTTTGCGACGATATTCGCTGAATTTCGTCATGCAGGCGCGCTCAACATGATATGGCAGGGCATGTTTGTCGTGATGACCTGCTTGATCTT
>CAZRSD010000175.1:0-3420 GCA_964602645.1 uncultured Myxococcales bacterium | reverse complement strand
GCGCGGGGCGTGCGAAACGGCATCGAGTACTTTAGCAAGATTTTCTTCTCGCTTTTGTTTTTGCTCATCATCGGGCTCTTCATCTACGCCACCACGCTCAAAGGTTTTCCTTCGGCATTCGCCTACATTATTTATCCTGATTTTAGTAAGCTCGATCGCGAAACCATTCTTGCCGCTTTGGGCCTGAGTTTATTCACGCTCAGCCTTGGGCAGGGCATCATGGTCACTTATGGCAGCTACATGGCCAAGGGCGAGAGCATCTTTAGAACGGCGCTCGTTGTGAGTTTGTCGGTTTTTGCGATTTCAATTTTGATCTCGCTCATGATCTTTCCCATGGTGTTCACCTTTGGCTTTCCGTCTGAATCAGGCGAGGGCTTGTTGTTTATCACCATGCCCTATGTCACCGAGCAGTTACCGGGCTCGATGGCAATTTCTGCGATGTTCTTCACGTTGCTGATCTTTGCTGCACTTACGTCGTATATGGGCCAACTCGAGGTTTTGATCGCAAGCTTCATCGAACTCTTCTCATGGACACGCAAAAAGGCGGCCATCGTTGCTGGCGTTGGGTCGTTTTTCATGGGTATACCGACGGCGCTCATGTTTAGCGACAACAATCCGTTTCCCACGTTTAAGCAAATATTTCACCGCTCGTTTCTCGATGCCAATTACATTCTCATCGATTGGATGCTGATACTGTTCTCGCTCGGCGTGTGCGCTGCGGTTGGCTACAAAATGACGCGCAGCGAATTGGCTGCTGCATTGAACGTGCCGAGTGACGCATTGGTCTTGTCGTTGTGGCTAACATTGATTCGCATCATCGTGCCTTTTTTCATTCTCGTGATCGCATTCTCTCGTTTAGGCGTTTGGATGTGATATTTTTTATGTCGCTACAGAGGAGACCTCATGTCCAAATATTGTCCGCAGTGCCTTGGTGAATTCAAATCTACCGTAAACGTATGTCCACGAGACAATGCCGCGCTCACGCATGACAAGCCCCCATCGTATGCACGCTTAATCGATTTTTATTCGGTTGACGACAAGCTTGAAGCGGAACACGTCATCTCGCTTTTAAACGCCGAAGGTATTGTTGCGCGGGAATCAGTTGGGGGCATTTCGCAGTTACCTGTTGCGAGTGACACGCGTTTTGCTATTGCCGTATTAAGGGAAGACCTGAAGCGGGCAAAAGCCTTCATCGAGCAAGCTCGGCAAGATGGGGTTATCGCGGACACGGGGAGCTTTTGCTAGGTGATCAAATGGTCGAATTAAGAAGCGTGGACACGTTGGCGAATAGGAATCGTGCGGCAAGATCGGTGATGCTCGCATCATTTCTTACGCTCGTGCTGTATGTGATTCCCTTTTTGCATCCCATTGCCTATCCTTTCGTGTTGTTGTCGACGCTCGTCCATGAGATGGGCCACGGCGTTGCTGCTATGCTTGCGGGTGGCCACTTCTTGTCCTTCAATATGTGGTTCGATGGCTCAGGCATCGCACGCATCAGCGGTGACTTCAATTCTTTTGCACGCGCCTTTGTATCTGCCGCTGGTCTCGTTGGGCCTGCGATTGTCGCCGGACTGTTCTTTCAAAACATCAAGACCGAGCGACGCGCGCGCGTGATGCTCGCTTCCTTCGGCATCGTGCTCATTATTTCCATTCTCTTAGTGGTGAGAAATCTCTTTGGCGTTTTCTTCGTCGGCGCTATCGCCACACTCGCGTTTTATTTTTCTCTCGGCCGTGGCAAGACCTATAGCCAGGTCGTTTTGGCTTTTTTCGCGACGCAGCTTGCGTTGAGCGTCTTCTCCCGCAGCGACTATCTTTTCAACGAAACTGCACTCACGAGCGCGGGCGCGATGCCTTCGGACGTTGCACAAATTGCCGATGCGCTTTTTCTGCCCTACTGGTTTTGGGGCGCGCTGTGTGGATTGTTTTCCCTCGCCGTTTTGGCCTTTGGCATTCGCCAAATCTTTAAGAAGCCAAGCACCACAAGATAGCGACTACGTTAAACCTGTAATGCCCATTCACCCGCGGAATGTGACCGTTCGCGCGCCCAAAACTTTACGCGCTAGTCCGACTCTCTAAAATCAGCATCATAAAAAGCTGTATATTTATTTTTATGTACTGAGAGGGTGAACGAATTGTGAAAAAACTATACATAGTGATGGCGCTGCTCGTAATGGCATCGCTCGGTTGCGCAAACAAAGCAGCTATAAAGAAAACACCAGAACCCAAAGAAGTGAAGGTCGGCAATATCACGCTGCAATCGCATCAGATCATTCCGATCGAATATCTTCGCGAACACCACGACCAAAAAGGTTTGCTGCTCGCCCATTATTTGGGAACCGGCAAGACGTTTACCGCGCTCGGCTTTGCTGAAGTATCGCCGTATAAGAAAATCTTCATCATCGCGCCACCCTACCTGCATTCAAATTGGCTCACCCATATTGAGCGCATGGGGGTTGCGCAAAAGAGCCGCTACCAATTTCTTTCCTATGAAGACGCGAGCAAGAATCATGTCGTGTTTGATGATGCTTTGGTCATTCTCGACGAGGTACACCATCTGATAGCGCTCATGAAATCTCACAGCGACAATGCGTCAAACTATACCGCGCTCTACCAACGCCTTGGCTACTCCGCGCGCATATTAGCGCTGAGTGGCACGCCTATCTTCACCGATGTTTCCGATATTGCCTACATTCTCAATCTGGTGTCCGGCGAGAAATTGCTCCCGCTCAACGAACGTGAATTTCTGGACGAGTACACCAAAATTGAAAAAGGTCGTGCGCTCTGGCGTGGGCATATCACTGAAAGCAATGTTCTCTTATTTGGTTTGCCCATGGTGCTCGCCGCGGTGCCGCTTGCGTTTTTGACGCCCTACGTTGCGCTCATCAGCGGCGTGTACTTCTCGGGGTTGCTCGCCGGCAACTTTGCGTTGCCCATCATTAATGCGAGCGTGCCGCTCAATCGCTATCCGCTCCGGGTGTTTGATGCGACGAAGATGAGCGCCATCGCCTCGCGGTATATTTCGTATTTTGATTATCGCACTGACGTTGCGAGCTTGGACAATTATCCAACCAGCACCGTGCATAATGAGACCATTGCCTTCAACGAGAAGCAAATCCGCTTTTTCCTCGAATTTGCCGATATGGGTCTTTGCGAAAAAGACCTCGCGCGTGTGCTTGAGGAGAAGCGCTATAATATTCATGGCAACGTCGCACTTGAAAGCACCTTGTTGCAAACCAAAATTCGCGCAGTGCCCTATAGCGGTCGTGAAATCGGCAATTTTCATTTTTCGCCGACCGATGGTACCTATGAAGAATCACCAAAATTTGAAGCGGTTTTAGAGAAGATGGGCGCAAATCCTGAAGGTGTTGTTGTCTACTCGAGTTATTACGAAAATGGCACCAAACTCTTCGCGTCGTTTCT
>CAZRSD010000174.1:0-4307 GCA_964602645.1 uncultured Myxococcales bacterium | reverse complement strand
GTGTCGTCTAAGTAGTCGCAACTAAGTAACCACCATAATTCGTCTTCGCGTGGCGACCCAGCCAGTTGCAAAGAGCTCTGGATGGCCACGCTTTCGGGTTCGCTAGGCGAATAGTGAGGGTTACTCCTGATTCAGCGCATACTTCTGTTCTTCAAAATACTTCGCGAGGAATTTGTCAACGAAGATTTTTGCCGTTGTGTAAATCGTGCTCATTGGATTTGCACCAACCGAGCCCGGGAATACACTGGCATCAGCAACGTAGAGCCCCAAAACTCCCCAGACTTGATAGTTCTCGTCGACAACACTCGTTAACGCGCTCGTGCCGATGCGATTGCCGCCCATCATGTGCGCGCCCAACAATGAATTCTTGTTGCGCTCAAGCGTGAAATGCGTGAACACCTCGTCGATATTCATATCCGGCGTCAGCATATTTGACATGAGACCACCATCTTGAAAGAGCGGATACTCAAACGTGTTGAACGATACCTCTAGTGCGCCTGCGGCAAAAAGAAGCTTCACCGCCGTTTTGATACCTTCGATGAGATGGCGCCGGTCGGTATCAGACAGTTGGTAATGAACTTTAATTGTGCCCCAGATATCAACCTCAACGCGATTCTCGTCGTTCGGCGTATCAGTTTGCATTACCGAAAAACCGCCAACATGATCGATAGTACTGAACACATCTTTGACTTGCGAAGGCAAGCCCGGTACGAGCAAAGCCCATAAGCTCAAGCGTCCAAGCCCCGTCTCAATGAGAAAGCCCGGTCGCTCCGGATGTTCATCAGTCTGCATAAAATGATCAAGCAGCACCGTACTCGGCTCGCCGATATCGGCATGGACAGGATGAGCAAAACGGCCCATGAATGAAACGAAGGGGTGAGCGACGTAGCCTTTACCAATATTGTCGTTATCGATTTTGGAATTGAGCAAGATTGCCGACGTGCCGAGATTACCAGCAGCAAGAATTACATTGTCCGCATAGATCTTTATCAGCGAATCTGGCTCAATGTTCCAACCATACAGATCATGGACGATGCCAATGCCGCGATGCTTCGGTTGATACATGCACTCGACTCCCACCGCACGACCATGCTTTTTGAGCACGCGCGTCACGCGGCAATCGGTTAAGAGTGTCGTGGGATTTTCACCAGCCAGCATCGCTGGCAAGAGTAAGATATCTAAACTCGATTTCTTACTCGACACTTCGTGTGGCGAAGTATTTGGCGCATAGGTATTCAGCTCATAAAGACGATGGGGCAGCCCTAGATTGTTTGCACCCTCAATTAGAATCCGATTATTTTCGTTGACCTCGTCGACAGAAACAGTGCGAGGCTGGAATTTGTTCTGCACCCATGCATACGCATTATCGATGTCGTTATCGGCCCACAGCTCTGCGGGTATCAAACCCTTTTCATGCCATTGATGAAAGCGATGACGAACATGATCGAGACTCGGCGGAAACGACATGTCGAGATTAACCGTGGTCCCACCACCTGCAACGGCGCCGTTCAGCAACGCTATTGACCCATCCTCGGCGAGACGCGGCGCACCACCTTCCATGAATCGCATATCTGACGTTGTGTCAAACGAACCGGGAATAACCAACGGACCCGATTCAACAACAAGCACCTTTAAGCCATTCTTTTGCATTTCATGTGCGATGACAGATCCTGATGCGCCACTGCCGATGATCAGCGCGTCGAGTTTCCCCTTGATACGGAAGTGACAATGTTCTTTTTCAAGACGAAGGTGGGTCTTGAGCGCAGGAAGACTTGGTAAAATCGCGGCGACTTTTGGTTCTCTGTCGACATAATTGGAGATCTTTTCTCCAAGGGCGCCTTCAAATATCGCTTGCGTGTAAAGCATGCGGACGTAGAAACCAACCTGTTGGAGGAGATTGACGTTGGCATTGATCAAGGCGTTAAAGAGCTGCAAGCGCTGCTCAATGGAAAGATCGCGAATAGATAAGCGAAGATGATGCCCCGAAATGCTATCAACAAATTCGCGATATTTATGCAACCTGCTATGGGTGACACGAGCCGCTTCTGCGGGGTCATTAGCCACTAAATTATAATAGAGTTTTAGGAAAGCTTTGTTGTGGCTCAAATGCAAATGGTCGAGCAGAAAAAAAGCACCTTTCATCCTGGGCACGGCTATAAGTTTTTCAAAGGTTGAGAGCTTCACTTCTTCAAGTAGATGCTTCAACGTCGTGTCGCGCTCTTCGTAGGTGAAAGGGATAAACGCATCAAAGATAGCCTCATGCACTTCAAACAATCGCTTCTGCGATATCGGCGTAAAATCGGCCGCAAAGAGATTCATTGAAACACTAAATAACAATAGCTTTATTACATTTTTTTGAAAGCCCATGCTTTTTACCTCGAGAATTCATTGTTTGCGTGGCGAATGATGACATTCGATCGTCATCAGAAATCCGCTAAGCAATTCTCGGCTGTGCATGTCCATTTGTTTCTTCGATTAGATCCAAGATGTTTTTTCGAGCGAAAGTTTAAACAAAGATTGTGTACTGATGGCGGCTGATCGAGGAGAAATAAATACTCGTAGTTGCGCAATAGGCGGACCGCTAAGGCATAGGGCAAGTCTTTGGTGTAAACTGCGCCCGCAATGTAGCCTGCTAGATTCGGTCGCGAGGTCGACTCGACGTGTACGTTGCGTCGTCGAGCCACTTTTGTGCCATGCGGCGAAGCGACTCGCTCATCGTTGCATCACGCGCAACGTCGGTAATTTTCACCCATGCTAAATTAATTGATTCATCGGAGATCACGAAATTCTTATTGGGGGCGGCAAGAAGAAATCTTACGTCATAATGAAAGTGGGCGGGCACGCCTTTGTGCTCGTCAATCCGGTGAATATCGACATCAAACAATGACGTTGACAGTGGCGTAATACCGCCGATCCCTGATTCTTCCTCCGCTTCTTTAAGCGCAACCCGCAATAGATCGCAATCACCATCAGCGTGGCCACCAAGCTGGAGCCACGCGCCAATTTTTCGGTGATGCGTGAGTAAGACTTCGCTTGTCGGCACATACACGAGAAAACACGAACCCGTTACGTGGCCTTTTTCAAGCAAACGCATAAAGCAATCTTCGTGCTCGCTCACAAAAGCAATGTATCGTTGCACGATATCATGCTCGTGGGCGTACGCGTAATCGGATAAAAGTTGTAAGAGTTGTTGTCGATGTGGCATAGCGTCCGCGTTTTTGGGTAATGGTCAGCGTTCTCGGTTACCGCTTCATATCTGAAAGACTGCGTTGAGCAATCCTCAATTGACCTTGCGACACGGCTCCGAGACGAATCACAAATAATTCTCAGGAGAGTATTTAACTTAAGTTACCACCTAGGTTGCCTTCTACCTTTGGTTTAGCGACGAGGATCGATCTCACGAATATTTGTGGCGTGCGCTCGAACAGAATGTTCAGATCTTAGGCGCTTGCACGGGGATCTTAATATAGTGCTGTCCATTGCTTTCGCCCTTACCGAAGCTGCCAGCGCGTAAATTCACTTGTACCGACGGATAAATAAGCTTGGGCACTGGTTTGCCGACGTCACGCTTGTTTCTTGTGTCAATAAAATCTTGCCGCGTGACACTCTGGCGAATGAGAATGTTCCTTTCGTTTTGCTCCGCCACCGTCGACAACGGCGAGAGTTCGCGACCTGCAGGTGGATAGTCGTGGCACGAATAGATTTTGGTTTTAGCATCTAGATTTAGGATTTTCTTGATCGAATCATAAAGCTGCGCAGCACTGCCACCAGGAAAATCCGCGCGCCCTGTGCCGACGTCGGGCTGAAATAAGGCATCGCCCACAAAAACCATGTCGTCAAAAACATAGCTCACACATGCCGGCGTATGCCCTGGCGTATGGAGCACACGGATGGTTTTGTCGCCGAACGGTAGTGTATCGCCCTCGCTTAGCAGCACATCAAATTGCGACGCATCCGGTGGTGTATCGACAGACGTATTGAAAAACGGCACCCAATGCTCAAGGACACTTTTGATATGCGCACCGATTGCGACTTTGCCACCGCATTGGTGCTTGATGTAGAGAGACGCCGTGAGATGATCGGCATGAATATGCGTCTCGAGTAACCAGCGCACACGAAGTTTCTGCGCTTTGATAGAGGCGATGATCTCATCGGCGCCGGTCGTCGTGACAACCCCAGAAGACGGATCGTAATTGAGCACCGGATCGATGATGGCGGCCTCGCCACTCTGGCGATGCGCAACAACGAAGGTGAAGGTCGCGGTATCAGTATCGAAAAAATGTTTTACTTCAAGCATGATGGTTCCT
>CAZRSD010000173.1:0-4343 GCA_964602645.1 uncultured Myxococcales bacterium | reverse complement strand
GGTCTGGATTAATGAGATCTTCTAATTGCTCTTCATCATAAATGGTAACAAAGCGCTCTTGCCCTTGATTGTCATTAAGTCTGAGGCAATGAAAATCATGAAAATATGAGTGCTCAACTACGCCATGTCGTCGACAAAACTCTTCAAAAAATGCTGAAAACCACGGGTTGAGGAGTGGATTGCTTTGCCTTTTGTATCCGCTTATTTCTTTGGATAAGTCGAGGAAGTATTCCGTCGTACATTGTGCGATCACCTTTGCGAGGTCATCAGGTAAATTTGGAGCAGTTTTTAACAAGAAGGCATCGATGAGCTTTCGATTAAGAGCGTCAATGGCTTCATCCTTGGTAGCGTAAGAAGTCAACATAACGCGTTTCGCTCGATTTCCTCTTGCTCGCTTGCATAGCTCTATGCCATCGATGGGAGCCATGCGGTGGTCAATGATCATGACCGAAGGCACGGTGCCCATATTAGGCGGTTGAAAGACTAATCCCGTCTCGTCGATATACGGCTCTGGTCGCTTGGCTAATTCAGTAAGAGCCTCAAGCGGGTTGGTAAAGATTTCCATGTTGTGGGATTTAGGTAAAAATCCAATGAGATCATGAATGAAATCGTCCTCATCATCGATAAAGAAGACGCTGGATTTTACCATGACTGCTGGAATCATGATGATGCTCCCGATGAATTGTTTTCAAAATGAAGGAAGAACAAAGTAAACTCGCTGTCTGATTTTAAGCTCATGGAAGCATTCAGACGGGATAGCAGCATGGAACAGGTGACAAGCCCACTGCCCCTGCCTTTTCCTTTGGTACTAAAGCACGCCTTTAGCAGCTTTGCCAAATCGTCCTGGGGAATTCTTGGCCCATTGTTGCCGACACTGATCGTTTTGGCATTGCCGTCGATGAATATCTCAATTCGAGGAGAACGGGAGCTGACTAGTGCTTCAGCTGCGTTCTTTAAGAGGTTGATCAGGACGTGAACAACAGCTCCTCGGTCAATGTGCAAGTTAAAGTCATCGCCACTGATGGTGATGCAATCGCAATCGATGTTTGCCGTGCCAGAGTCTATGGCTTCTTTTACCATGCTCATGACAGAAACCGGTTCGACATGGGTTTTTGCATCCCAATCTTGTTGAAGTAATCTAACTGTACTTTCGGTACGCAACGCATTGTCATGCAATCGATTAGCGAGCACGTTTAGTGATGCAAGGTCTTCTTCCGTTACCTCGTGAGATTTTGAGTTTGGCGCTTCCTGAAAGGCCTGCAATACCTTTGGCAAGGAAACAGAGAGTCTTCTTGCGCAAAGATTCATTGAAGCGATTGAGTGACCAACCTCATGGGCGAGTGCACTGTTTATAGCACTAATTTGTTTGACGGCTTTCTTATGATTGGCTCTCGCCTTGAAGAAGAAGTAGAACAGCATCAATAGGCGTAGCGCAAAAGCTAGGTTCAATGGCGTTGACAGTGAAGGATCAGGCACCGTGCTCAGGAATGGGTAGATGAGCATCGCAACCAGAACACCTAAAAGATTCCAAAACCAAGCGGCCGAGTTGGTATAGAGTGTCGCAATAATAAGAAGCCCGACGATGAAATCACAAACTCCTAAGGCAGTTAGATCGAATAAAAAGATATTAACCAATGGCAATGAAACATGAGCTACTACCAAAAAGCCAGGTAAGAGAAATTTGATCGGCTTTAAAAACCGCTTTTCGATCCACAAATCTTTCAAGATAAAAGTGGTCGCAAGTGACGCGATAGCGACGAACAATACTAAACTTGCCGTCTGAGGTCGAACGCCGGCGCTGACAGCAGCAATGGTGGGTATGGTTGAGATCGTTAGATTAAAGACACCTAAAATATCCGCATGCTCTGTATGTTGGGCAAAGCTTCGACCAACTCGCTTAAGAGATTTTTTGAGAAAATCTATCTCGTGATTCGTTTTATGAGCGGACTTCAATCTCCATGAAGCGACCAGCAATATAAGTCCATTGGCAAATGCTGCAAGCAAAGTGGCAAAGAATCCTTGGGCTATGCCGAGGGCTCCCAGTATGAACAGGACCAACCCAGCAGCAGCTAGGCCGAGGAGAAACGAAATACCGGAGCCAGCACTACGCCATATTCCTATAAAAAGCGGAGGGAAAACGAATGGCAACCACAGATTCATCGATGCAAAAACATTTTCCAATACACCATTGAAATAAAGTGCCGATATGAGCCCAGCCGTACCAATTGCTACAGTTGTGGTTCTTGCCAGCATGAGCTCCCTTCGTTCAGTTAATTTTTTAGGAAGCAACGGTCGCAACACATCATTAACAAAACTAGTGCCGACAAGATTAAGAAACGAATCAACAGTTGACATTACTGTGGCCAAAAGACCAACAATAGCCAATCCTTTGATGCCCACGGGAAGAGATTCATTGATAAGTGCGGGAAACGCTGTCTTTGCATCGAGCGAAGGATACAAAACTAAAGCTGCCATGCCGATAATGGCGATCATGATGAAGAAGAACAACGACAATCCAGCATTGAACCAAAGCGTGAGCTTTATTTGTTTGGTGTCCTTCGCCATCAACATGCGCTGAATAATGACAGGATAGAGTGCTGGTACTGCATAAGAGACAAACAGAATGCTATGGTTCTTGAGCACATCCGTTTCCATCGCATCAAAATTAAAGAATCCCTCCGGAGCGACTGCCATAATGCCAGATAGACCGCCAGCGTCGACAAGGGAGAGAGCCGCCACGAGTGGAATGCTGATAAGCATAAAAGCAAACTGCACTACATCGGTGAAGGTCACTGATCCAATCCCACCGTAGCTGCAGTAAACTAGGATAGAAATAGTCGACAAGGTCAAACTGATGGGAAGCGGAAGCCCAAAAAAGCTCTTTAAGATAATGCCTGTGGTCGTGATATGGGCGCCGATGATGAAAATGCTGGTGGCGATGGTGGCAAGCCCAGTAAGAACTTTTGCGCACTTTCCGTAGAGCTTCTCCATGATATCACCTGCAGTGATAAGACCGAAGTAGGGTTGCATCTTGTCTGCAATTATCGTGGCAGTGAGAATTCTTTCGATCAACATCCCGCAATAGGCGAATAGAAAAATTGGGCCATAGAGAAAGCATTTCTCGGCAAGACCAAAGGTTGCGCCTCCTCCGATTAAAGTTCCCGAAAGAGTTGCAACTAAGACGGGCACAGAAAAATCTCGTCGCCCGATCGAAAATTCGGTGAGGTTATTTACGCGTCGCGACGAGCTAAGCCCTATCCATAGCGTGATAGCAAAATACCCAGCAATAATCGCAAGGTCGATCATAACTAGTTTATCTCGTTGAGGCGAAGAAGTTCTTTCAGAGAGAAAGCTAAGTTGTGAGTCGCTAGTTCAAAATTCCTCATAAACTGTTGATGGGTTTGCTCGCTTGAATCCACGAAATCAGATATAGATTTTAAAGCAAACATCGGAACAGACGCCATATAGGCCACTTCCGCAACAGCCGCCGCCTCCATGTCTTTGGCGTCGGTATTAAGAGCAGTCATTTTAGCGTGATCGTCGGGTGATACGGGGATGGAGTCGCCGCTGGTAATTTTACCCGGTTTTATGATTTCCGTAGTCTTGAGCGATAAGGTTGGAAAGTTGCCATACTGATAGGCTTGATATTGTGGCACGGGTATATGTCGGCCGTGAAAACATATCTCGCCATCACTGAGTATGATGTCGCCAATAGCGTGCCCCTTGCTCTTAAATCCACCGGCGGTGCCGACGCTGGCTATCATCTTAGGGTTAACGGTTTTGATGAGCTCCCACGTTGAAAGAGCTGCGAACTGTGTACCGATTCTGTCGGCGTTGTTTCTTCTGCATTTTCCAAAAAGCAGCAAACATATCTTTGGGTGCTGCGATGCAACAAAAAATCTTAAACCAAGTCGTTCGTCAAATACGCCATGCCTTTCGACCATGTCAAAGGTACTGATGATAGGATTAGCCTCTATTTCGAGGGCGCAAAGAATAGCGAGGTTAAAACTCATAATTGCACCACCGGTACATTTTTGATGAAAATGCCAAGATATTTTCGGACGTCAAGTCTAGTAAATGCTGAATAAACGCATCGGTTCCATAACTGTATGTTCGATAACGACAAAACACTCGGCGTGGAGATGAAGAATTTGCGAAGATGCGATGTGATTATCATTAAGCTTGCCTCTTATACGTTGAAGCAGCTAGCTCACCACACCTTCAAAAATCCCTTAATAAAAAGCGACCAGTGATTCAACTGACTTGATGGATAGCGTTTAAGCCAAACGCCTTCACCTTTCTCTGGATCGCGAGCGTTGCCTTCGACGATCGATAAAGAACCG
>CAZRSD010000172.1:0-4369 GCA_964602645.1 uncultured Myxococcales bacterium | reverse complement strand
GGGGCCGAGGGTATAGCGATACTCTTCGGTTTCGATTTGATCATAGGTGTCATTCTCGAATGCTTTAACTTCAGCGACAACGGCCGCTTCTTCATCCTTGGTCAAGCCCCACAATACCAACGTGCCATAGGAAAAATAAAATGCTTCGCCATTAAATGACGGCAATGGCCGATGCACGACGTTGCCAGAGCGAAAATGCGTGATGAGAGCATCATGCGCTTGCAGATGCGCTAAAAGATCGTTTAACCGATAGCTACCGGCGGTGCAGTACGCGCTTGCGCGTCGCAAGTCAGTGTTCTGTTCGGGTGAAGTGGTATTCATATCGACAACCTACCAAAAGCGTGCGCTTTGGCGATGAGCGTTGATGTTTTATGCGTCGGCGGGAGCTGACAGAACCGCATCTTTGCCGATGATGAGCTTACTCGTATCGAAACCCTTAGCTTTCAAGCGCGAAGAAATAGCGTCGAAAAGTTCTTGCTTCATGGGTCGATTACGCGAAAGGATCCACAGATATTCCATCGTTGGTTCACTCACGACGGCATACTCGTAGTTGTCACCAAGCTCAATGATGTGATAGTTGCCCCAGCCTACGCCAAACATGCGAATAAAGAAGGGTGTGAAGTTTACTTTCAACTTGGCGTTGTCACCCTCGTCGCCAATTTTTGCCCGGCCGGTGACTTCTTTAAGCTTTCCGTCGGCAAGCGTGCAGCTATTTTTTACTTCGATGAGGTCACCCTTTTTCGTGTATTCCGCGCGAGAGTTTTGGCAGCCTTGCTGATGCTTATTATCGAAGCGCGCTATTTCCTCCCACGATCCGACATATTTACCGAGATCAACATTCGGTACCGTCCCAAGTTCTGCTGTTCCGACCGTTGCGTAGAGAATTAGTGCCAATGAAGCGATGATGATTTTTCTCATTATGTGTTTTCTCCTCGTGCGCCCTAGAAAGCAGATCGAAATCGGCATGGCAAGACATGAGGATGAGAAGCACCGCGCAAAAAGCTAAAATTCGATACTATCTTGCAACAATGCTTCATATGGAAAATAAGACCACGAGTACGTGCTGCGTGCTTGCATTATCGTAAGTGTTATGAAATGCAATTAACAGAGCGCAATCGCAAACGGGTGAAGAGCATGAGAAACTGGAAACCTAAGAACAATGAGAAAATCTCATGGTTCAAATCGATGCCCTTTATACTTTTGCATCTTAGCCCCATCGCCATTTTCTTTATCGACGTGTCTTTGAGTGACGTTTTGCTCTGTATAGGCCTCTACTATCTGCGCATGTTCTTCATCACGGCCGGTTATCATCGCTATTTTTCCCATCGCTCGTATAAGATGAATCGCCTGCCTCAGTTTTTAATGGGGCTCGGCGGTACGCTTGCCGTGCAAAAAGGCCCGTTGTGGTGGGCGTCCCATCACCGCATGCACCACAAATATTCCGATACCGACCAAGACGTGCATTCGCCAAAGCGCGGCTTCTTCTGGAGCCACGTCGGCTGGATCCTCTGTTCGAAGTTCGACGAACCGCTCTACGACAAGATCGGAGATTTTGCCAAATACCCTGAGCTTAAATGGCTCGATCGCTTTCACGTGGTGCCACCAATTATTGGTGGCGTGCTGCTCGGGTATTTTGGTGGCGCAGGTGCCCTAGTTGTGGGTGGCTTTCTCTCAACGCTGTTCGTGTATCACGGAACCTTCGTTATCAATTCTCTTGCCCATGTCTTTGGTTCTCGTCGCTACGCAACATCAGACACTTCGCGCAATTCTATGATTCTCGCCCTGCTCACGTGTGGCGAGGGTTGGCATAATAACCATCACCATTTTCAAGCAAGTGCTCGCCAAGGTTTTCGCTGGTGGGAAATTGACCTCAGCTTTTACGTGCTGCGCCTCTTGGCCGTCTTGCGCGTGGTACGTGATCTCAAAGAACCGCCGGCCAAGGCGCTCACAAGACGCTTAATCTCAGAGGGCTATTTCGATGAAGGCATGTTTAATGCCTATTACGAAAAAGCCGTCGAGTCCATTAATAATGTCACGTCCGAGGCGAAGACCTTGTATGAAGAAAAGCAGGTGCTTCTCGCGCAATTCATGAACCAAACCAAGCAAGCTGCTGATGAGCTTGCAACCTTAACTATAGAACCAAAAGCCCCTTAGGGCGTGTTTACAAATCGTACAGCGCGTCTTATTGAGGCCTCATCGAATTGTTCGAAGGCTGTGCCACGAATATTGGTGCAGCCTTTTGTTTCCGAATAAAGTTTAGATGGCATTAGATAATTGAAAATCGGTGCGTCTAGGATTGTTATGGCAAGTGCATGGCAAAGGTGAGATCGATGGCCTTTAGTAATGCTCGGGCGTTGTTATAGAACGAATCGTGGCAAGGGTAATTTAATGGACGAAATCCAAATCGTTGTGCAGACCTTTGAGAGTTTTCTATGGACTTACGTCGGTATTAACCTAATTTTAGTTGCGGGTTTGTATCTTTCTTACAAATCAGGTTTTGCGCAAATCTTTGGCTTGTGGCGTTGCTTCAAGAATTTCTTTGCCTGCTTCAAGAGCGACATGCCCCATTCAAGTCGTGGTGCTTCGCCACTCTTCGTGTTTTTTGCGTCGCTCGGCGGCTGTCTTGGTATCGGCAACGTGGTATCGATAGCCATCGCCGTGCAGATAGGCGGCCCGGGCGCTTTAGTCTGGGTTTGGATAGCGGCCTTCCTTGGTATGATCATCAAATATGCTGAAGTTTATCTCGGGATTCGCTTTCGCCTCGAGAATGATACGGGCAGCTACGACGGTGGTCCCATGTATTTTCTTCGTTACGCGTTTCCCAAATTTCCCGTTATCGCCAATATTATGGCATTGCTTATGTGCGTGTATGGCGCGGAAATTTATCTCTTCGGTGTTATCAAAGAATCTTTCGTGCTGAACTTTGCACTGCCTCCCATTTCCGTTGTGGCGGTATTGCTCGTGCTTATTCTCATCACCGTCGTGGGCGGCGTGCGTCGCGTGGGTGCGGTGAGCGCGTGGATGGTGCCTATTTTTATCACCGTCTTTTTGGCCATGGTCGGCATCATCTTGGTGCAAAATGCAAGCCAAATACCGACGATGTTGCTCGTCGTGTTTGAATCCGCTTTCACGAGCCAAGCGGCCTTCGGTGGCTTTGCCGGTTCAACCATTTTGCTCACGGCGTCACGCGGGATCTCGAGTGCGTGCTATTCGGGCGACGTAGGCATCGGCTATGCGTCGATCATTCACGCCGAAACCAATGTCAATGAACCAGAAAAGCAGGCGAGCCTCGCTATTGTTGGTATTTTTCTCGATACCATTGTTGTCTGCACGGCCGTCATGTTGCTCGTGATGATCTCTGGCGTATGGCGCGATGGCAGCATTCAGGGTTCTATGCTCGTGCAAGCGGCGCTGGAGCGATATTTCCCCTACATGAATATCTTCATGCCGATGTTTATTTTTATGCTCGGTTTTTCCACCATAACCGCGTATTTGGTGGCTGGCATAAAGGCGGCTAAGTACCTCGCACCGAAGCGCGGCAAACATGTCTTCATCGCCATCTCGTCGCTTGCGTTTATCTTCTTCTCATTTCACGACCCATCGTTTGCGATGGCGGTGATGTATAGCTGCGGCGGGTTGTTGATGGTGATCAACATCCCGGGGATTCTCGCGCTGCGCCGCTATATCCGCTACAGTTTCTGATCGCGCGTCTGCACCTGCGAAACTACCCAGATCGTCACAAAGCCTGCAACGAAGCCAGGCAAAGCCGCCGAAATGGGCGACTCGAGCATGATCCAAAACGCGCCAACCAGGCCGCCAACGATGATGCCGGCAAGTGCTGCATCAGCAGTGAGTCGTTTAAAATACAGTGAGGCGATCACCAGAGGGCCAAACGCTGAGCCAATGCCGACCCAGCAATAGTAAACCAACGCGAATATCGACGAGATTTTAAACAGCGCGATGCCGAGTGCGGCGAGCGACACCACAGCGGTGGTAATGCGTGACACCAAGAGAATAGCCTTGTCCGAGGCGCTTTTGCGCACAAACGCAGCGTAGAAATCTTCAGCCATGACACTCGCAACGACGAGAACTTGTGAGTCGATCGTCGATAATGTCGCGGCCAGTATCGCGCACAGGATGAAGGCGGCAAGAAAGGGATTGAAGATGCTCTTCACCATGTCGACGAAGATGAGTTCAGGATTGCTCGGGGCGTCGGCAAAAAAGTAGCGTGCCGCAAAGCCCGAGCCTATGGCGCCAAAGAGCGCAAAAATTTGCCAGGCGGTGCCGAGCCATTTGCTTTTGGTGAGCTCGTCGGGATTCTTGATGGCCATAAACTTATTAAGAATATGTGGTTGGCCAAAATAGCCTA
>CAZRSD010000171.1:0-4405 GCA_964602645.1 uncultured Myxococcales bacterium | reverse complement strand
GCTTGAACAGCGTGAAGCTTACCGCATTCCGAGCGAGCACGGCGAAACCATCGGGTGGTATTTCGAGGGCAAAATCAATCAGCGCTTTGATTACACGAAATACCCCTTCGACCACAAGATTATTCGCCTACGCTTATGGCACCAAGCTTTCGATCAGCAAGTCTTGCTTACACCGTCATTCTCGTCGTATGACCGCATGGATCGCGACGGCATTTTTGCCCTCGATCCGCACATCACGTTGACTGGATACCAAATCTTGGCAACGTATTTTCGCTATCAGCACACCAACTACGATACGAATTTTGGCTACACGTCGTTTCAGCCACAAAAAGAATTTCCTGAGCTCTACTTCAATATTGTCTTGCGTCGCAACGTACTCGATGCGGTGATCGTGCATATCTTGCCGCTCATCGCCGTTTTTATTCTGTGCTTTTCTGCATTGCTCTCAACGACTTTCAATGAGAAGAAGCGCGACATCTATAATTTTCGTTTCCTCGAGATTCTCACGCAAAGCGCTGCGTTGTTTTTCGTGCTGCTGCTCGCGCACATCAATCTGCGTGAATCCTTCGCCGGGGTCGGTATTGTCTATCTCGAATATATTTATGTCGTGGTCTATTTGAGCATCATCTACATCACACTCAACGCCTATTTTGTTGTGCATGCGGAGTTGTCGAACTACAAATTCTATCGCTTCTTTCGCTACCAAGATAACCTGTTGCCCAAAGCGCTTTTTCTACCAATCTTTTCCGCCATCATTCTCGTTGTGAGCTCAGTTTTCTTTTAGCGGCCGCTCCATGAGAGCCTTCTTCCACGTCCTCTCTTGCAACTCAAATAAGAACGGCATCGGATCGTCGGTATCAAGCACGTCGTAATAGGTGCGGACTTTTTCCTGATTCATCACGCGGTGCCAGAGATTTCTTGGCATAAAGCTCTGGGCGACGCTGCGCGCGCTAAAAATCGTTTGCCAAGGATGTGCAATTTTCGCCATGACGTCGCCAACCAACCAGCGCAAGCGCACATGTGGCATCGCGTTATGGAGTATCGATTTCGTGATCGTGCCTTGCGCCATGCGATAGCAAATGAGTGGAACGTTGACCTTCGCATGAATCGAAAGCTGCATTGAACCCCACATGCGGCCGATCAACGATATCAACCGGTGCTGACCTTTGTGGTTACGCGTAAACTCAAGCTTAAAGGGCCCTTGCCATTGCAAGGCCTCGAGCAATTGTTGCGCAGAGCGTCGGATGCTTGCAACCGGATTGATCGTCACCGCAAGGGTTGCCACTTCGTTATAAGGCTCAACTTCATTGAGCCGTTCTTGAAAACCCTCGACGAGAACCTGGCCGCGATCCGCCACACCAAAATACGAGAGCGCGCGCTTCATTGCATAGGCACTTACCAAAAAACCATTGCTGCCCGAGGTTGAACGCGCATCGAGCAACGCTAAGAGCTGTTCTTTCGAATGGACCACGACGCGATTATTGACGCGTCGCGTGCCATCTTCGCGCTCGAGCCAAGGTATAATCGGCCTCAGCAGCAGCGGAAACGACAAACCGCTGATCAGTGACAACACTTCGCCCACGGTTGCGTGATCAGGCACGCGCACGAGCGGCGCGCACAAGATACCGAGAGATTCAGCAAAATGGTGCAGCGCTTCGTGGTCGAGCGCGCGCACCACCGAGTAGTGCGGCGGCAAAATTCGTCGTGCGGTGAGCGGCAAATGTTCGCGGAAACGCGAGAGCGCCCAAAATGCTTCGTCAGTACCCACGAGCGCACAGCATGCATAGCGCGCCTCAAGCTCTTCTGCGAGTTGGCTTGCGAAAAGCGGGGCGTTACTACTTGGATCTTCGGTCAAGAATGTCGACGTGGCAAAGCGAGACCACATGGCGAGACTCGGTCGCTTGGTGGCGCCGACAGCCACTGGTATTTGCGCGCGCCCCAAAGCGCGCACTGCTGAGAGGCTTTGTCTCGTTTCTCCACAGGTAATGATCGCGGTCATATCAACTCAGGCTCTAAAAAGCGTCAAGTTCTCGGATAGCGTTAAGTATATCTTTAGGCTGCGGCAGAATCTCTTCTTCGAGGTCCCAATTATACGGAACCGGGGCATCTTTCGCAGCGAGACGCATCACCGGCGCATCGAGATCGGTGAAGCAATGCTCAGCAATGTCGGCGGCGATTTCCGCACCAAAACCCATAAAGCGCATATCCTCGTGAAAGACTAAGACCTTCCCTGTCTTCTTTGCCGACGCAAAAATCAGCGCACGGTCATAGGGAACGATGGTTCTAAGGTCGATGACCTCGACACTTATTCCTTCGGACGCCACAATTTGTGCCGCTTCTAATGCGCGCTGCACCAAGATACCATAGGTGACGACGGTAATGTCACGCCCTAAAGCACGCACCGCGCCTTTTCCGAACGGCACATGATATGCATCATCCTTCGGCAACACCGAGCGCGCGAAGCTTTGGCGATAGAGGGCCTTGTGCTCGAGGAAGAGCACGGGATCATCACCCTTCATGGCGTTCTTGAGCAAACCATAGGCATCGATCGCCGTGGACGGCAAGGCAATTTTGATACCTGGAATATGGGCGAAGGTTGCTTCGATATTTTGCGAATGGCATAAACCACCGTGAATATAGCCACCAACCGGCACGCGAATCACGACGGGAGCTTTAAATGCATTATTTGAGCGATAGCGAATCGTCGCAAGCTCATTGCGGATCTGCATCATAGCAGTCCAAATATAGTCGCCAAATTGTATTTCCGGAATCGGACGAAACCCACGCAGTGCGTAGCCGATAGCCACACCGACGATACTCGCCTCCGCAAGCGGTCCATTAAAGCAACGCTCTGCGCCAAACTCTTCGGTAAGCCCGCGCGTTGCGGTAAAGACGCCGCCTTTACCGTGCGCCACATCTTGTCCAAACACAAGCACGTTCTCGTCGTGCCTTAGCCCTTCGCGCAGTGCACGATTGATGGCATCGACCAGCACCACCGGATCCTGACCACCCTCTAGGTTTGGCACTGGCTCTTGTTCTTGCTTTGGTTCGGCCCACACATGCGTGCATGCATCTTCACGACGAGGCATGGGCGCAAGCAGCGCGCGATCTGCTTCACTGTCGACGTATTCGCGAATATCTTGTTCGAGCTTCGTCAATTCTTCTTCTGTAATCGCCTTGTGCTTAAGCAAGCTTGCGCGCAGCTGTGCTATTGGGTCGCGCGCTTTATCACGCGCGAGATCATCCTTGGTACGGTACTTTTTGTCGTCGTCGGAAGAGCTGTGAGGCAAGAGCCGCACGACATCGGCGTCGATCAAGCTTGGGCCCTCGCCTCGTCGCGCGCGTTCAATGGCTGCTGATAGGACTTCATAGCTTTTTGAGAAATCACATCCGTCGACCCTGACGACATCGACGCCGTAAAAGCTTTTGAAATTTTCTGCGACAACGCCGCCTGGGCGTTGCTCGTGAATCTCCACGCTGATGGCGTAGCGATTGTTTTCAACCAAAAACACTACTGGCGCTTTTTCTCGAGCTGCCCATGAGAGCGCCTCATAAAACTCACCTTGCGATGTCGTGCCCTCACCGGTTGTGACGACGGTCACATCCATCTCGCCCTTGTTCGGTGCGAGGCGCCTGCTCGCGAGTGCTGAGCCTACAGCATGCAAGAACTGCGTGCCGGTGGGTGATGATGACGTCGGAATATTGAGCCTACGATTGCCATAATGCATGGGCATCTGGCGGCCACCACCGTGCGGGTCGTCCGCACGCCCTAAAAAAGCGAGCAGGCATTCATACGACGTTTGACCTAGCGCCATGCACAAGGCTTGGTCACGATAATAGGGAAACAAATAATCAAAGCCCGCGCGCATAGCCATACCGCACGCCGCTTGAACCGCTTCATGACCCATGCAACCAATATGAAAATAGCTTTTGCCCTGGCGCAACATTATCAGCATTTTTTCGTCGAGGATACGCGATTCAAACATGAGTTTATAGGCAGCGAGCGCACGCTCAGTTGCTTGGTCCAATTTGGCACTCCGCGAAGAAGTTTTGGTGGGTCGCTTCCGTTCAGTCATAGTAATGCTCATGGTTTTCAACTCGTGACATTCTGATTGCTAGTGTACAGAAAAAGACCGGCTTAGAAAGTCGGCTTATTTCGTTTTGCCTCGCCAGCGCTCTCTATGCGAATGCGGTAATCGTGAGGGAGATCAACAGCGTTGCGTAAAATGGCGTTTTGATAAATTTGAAACCGAAAAAGTAATTGAGCGCATTGCAGATGGCCAGCACGATCACCGACGGGCACAAGACCATGAGCAATGGGATGACAATCGCCATGATGCCCGAAAAGCCAAGCCACGAGAAGAAGAGCGAGATAACCATCGTAAGAACCAAGCAATTAAAATAC
>CAZRSD010000170.1:0-4410 GCA_964602645.1 uncultured Myxococcales bacterium | reverse complement strand
TTCCTTGCTCATCTCAAAGATTACGATCGCCTCGTGATGAACAACGCCATGTTTCAGGCGCGAACCAAGGGCATAGGCGCCATCACCAAAGAGCAAGCACTCGATTGGGGCTTCACTGGTCCTGGCTTGCGCGCCTGCGACGTCGACTGGGATTTTCGCAAGAAGCGTCCGTATGCGGGCTACGAACAATTTGAGTTTGATATTCCCACGGCGAAAAATGGTGATTGTTTTGATCGTGGTCTCGTGCGCATCGAAGAAATGCGCCAAAGCGTGCGCATCATTGAGCAATGCGTGAAGAAAATGCCGTCGGGCAATTTTAAATCGAGTCATCCACTCACGACGCCGCCAAAAAAAGCAAATACCTTGGCGGACATTGAAACGCTTATCAACCATTTTCTCAACGTGACGTGGGGCCCCACGATGCCACCACAAGAATCGTTTTTCGGTGTTGAAGCATCAAAAGGTCATAACGGCTATTACCTGGTTAGCGACGGCGATATTAGATCCTATCGTACGCGGATTCGCACGCCGTCATTTGCCCATTTGCAGATGCTGCCCGACATGTGCCGTGGCACTACCATTTCAGATTTGATGGCCATTTTAGGAAGTCTTGATTTCGTGCTTGCGGATCTTGATCGCTGAGCGTTGTGGTGGAGGAGCGTGGTGCTCACTAATGTGGAAAAAAATAACCGTGGCCTTGAGGTTACCGATAATTCCATGGTGCTATCCGATCAAGAAAAAGACGGCATCGATCATGAGATCGCAAAATTCCCGCATAAGCGTCATGCCTGTCTCGACGCGCTCTTGGTGGTGCAAAAGCATCGCGGCTATGTAAGCGACGACGCATTGATGGCAGTTGCCGAATATCTCGAGATGTCTGCAACGGAGCTCGACGGGATCGCCACATTTTACAACCTCATCTATCGCAAGCCGGTGGGCCGCAAGGTCATTCGTCTGTGCGACAGCATTTCATGTCACATCATGGATTATCCCGGCGTGAAAAAAGCGATCACCGATCATTTGCACATCGATTTTGGCGAAACCACCAAGGATGGCGTGTTTACCTTGATACCGGCGCAATGCCTCGGCATTTGCGATCAGGCGCCGGCGTTGATGATCAACGACGAGACACACACCAATCTGAGCCGTGAATCAGTGGTGACGCTTCTTAAATCGGTGAGGGGGACCTAATGCGCCCACTCACCGAACATTTTCGCGCCGACGGCAAGCCGCTCAGCCTCGCTGAGTATCAAGCAACCGGTGGCTATGATGCCATCAAGAAGGCGCGCGAGCTTGCGCCCCCTGAGCTTATCAATCTGATCAAAGAAGCTGGCCTCATGGGTCGTGGTGGTGCAGGTTTTGCAACGGCATTTAAGATGAGTGCCGTGCCACCGCTCAAAGATCTGAACGAGATGCGCTATCTTGTGGTGAATGCCGACGAGATGGAGCCGGGAACCTTCAAGGATCGTATCCTGCTTGAAAATCATCCTCACCAATTGCTCGAGGGCATCATGGTGGGTGCGTATGCGATCAGTGCAAAAGTAGCGTATGTATTTTTGCGTGGCGAATACAAAAAGGCTGAGCACTGCCTCGAGCATGCGCTCGCTGAGATCACGGAGGCTCGGATCATCGACGGCCTTAAGATTTACGTGCACATGAGTGCGGGCCGCTACATTTGTGGTGAAGAAACCGCGCTGCTCAATGCGCTCGAGGGGCGCCGCGCGATTCCTCGCGCGAAACCACCGTTTCCGCAAACGAGCGGGCTCTTTGGTAAGCCTACCGTTGTGCAAAACGTGGAGACCATCAGCAATCTTGCGCATATTGTTCGCCACGGTGCGTTGTGGTTTAAATCGCTGAGCAAGGGTACAGACGCTGGCACCAAAATGTACGGCGTGAGCGGCAAAGTCAAAAAACCTGGCGCGTTTGAGTTGCCCATGGGCACGACGGCACGCGAAATAATTTTTGAGCATGGCGGCGGCATGCAAGATGGTTTGCGCTTGCGTGCATTTTTGCCGGGCGGTGCCTCGACGGATTTTTTGGGCGAGGAGTTCTTAGACGTGCCGATGGATTTTAGCTCAATGGGCAAAAAGGGCACGCGCATGGGCACGGGTACTATCATCGTCATCGACGATCAAACCTGTCCGGTAGGTGTGCTCGTCAATCTCGAGCGCTTCTTCAAGCAAGAGTCGTGTGGCTTTTGCACGCCGTGTCGCGACGGTTTGAACTGGGTGCACGAGACACTGTGCGCAATCGAGTTGGGCGAGGGTCGCCTTGAGGACATCGAGCAATTGAGGCGGCAAGCGAAACTGTTGCGACCAGGCAGCACTTTTTGCGCTCTTGCACCCGGTGCATCGGCGCCGCTGTGGACAGGTTTGCAGTTGTTTGCCGACGATTTTGCCAAGCATATTACAGAACGGGCCTGTCCCTATAAGCGGAGTTAGAGGAGCGTCATGGCGATTATCACCATCGATCAAAAGCCATATGAGGTGGAGCAGACCAAGAATCTGCTGGAAACTGCCATTGCGCTTGGTCTCGACCTTCCGTATTTTTGCTGGCATCCGGCGCTTGGCTCAGTTGGTTCATGTAGACTCTGTGCGGTGCAACAAATGGCCGACGAGAACGACACGGTGGGCCGCACCGTTATGGCGTGTATGACGCCAGTAAAAGACCAAGCGCGGTTTTCCATCTTTCACCCGACGGCAAAAGATTTTCGCGGCGCCGTGGTTGAATGGCTCATGACCAATCACCCGCACGATTGCCCCGTTTGCGACGAAGGTGGCGAATGTCACTTGCAAGATATGACGCTGCTTGCTGGTCATAACTATCGTACCTATCGTTTCCCGAAGCGCACTTTTCGCAATCAAAACCTCGGGCCGCTCATCAATCACGAGATGAATCGTTGCATCACGTGTTACCGCTGCGTGCGCTACTATCGCGACGTTGCAGGTGGTACCGATCTCTCGGCATTCAAATCGAGTGGCAAGGTTTATTTCGGCCGCTTCGCAGAAGGCAGCCTCGAAAGCGAATTTAGTGGCAATCTCGTTGAGATCTGTCCAACCGGCGTGTTTACCGATAAGCCGTATCATCAACGTTACGTGCGAAAATGGGATTTAGCGACGGCGCCGTCAATATGCCAGCTTTGCAGTGTCGGCTGTAATATTTCTCTCGGCGAACGCGGAGGTGTATTGCGACGCGTGCAAAATCGTTATCATCATGACGTCAACGGCTTCTTCATTTGCGATCGCGGACGCTTTGGCCACGATTTCGTCAATTCCGATCGTCGCCTGCTCAAGCATCGCGTCAAGCACACCGAAGGTTTTGAAGAGGTGAGTGCCGACGTTGCCCGTGCGACGGCACAAAGCGTGTTAGCTGACGCGAAAAATATCGTTGGTATTGGCAGTCCGAGCGCCTCGCTTGAGGCCAATTTCTTGCTGAAGCGTTTAGTGGGCGCCGACAATTTTTACGATGGCCTTCCGAAGGCGTCAACTCTTGCGATCAGCGAGGCCGTCCACACACTTGAAGAGCGCGCCGTGGAATCGGCGTCGCTCAAGCAGTTGCGTGAAGCCGACACTGTTGTGATCATTGGCGAAGACATCACCAATACCGCGCCCATCATGGCTCTTGCGCTCCGCCAAGCTTCGATCGCAGGTAAACAAAAGACGTCACAAGAAACGCTCAACATTGATACGTGGAATGACGCGGCGGTGCGCGATTTTGCCCGTGGCAATCTCCTGCCGATTTTCAGCGTTAACGCTTTTGCAAGCGTGCATGACAATCTATGCCATGAGTCATTGGTCACCCATCCGTTTCGCATAGCGTTGGTGGTGCATGCGCTGAAAGAGGGGCTCGCAGGCAAAGGCGTGACCGTGACCCTGTCAAAAAATGAACTCGCCTTCGTTGATCGCGTTGTGGCTGCACTTTTGCTTGCAAAGAATCCCGTTGTGATCGCGGGCACGAGCCTTGCTGAGCCCATGATCATTCGTCGCGCCAAAGAAGTTGCGGCAACGCTCAACGAAAAGAATCACCAAACGCGTTTGGCGCTCGTATTGCCTGATGCAAATAGCGTCGGTCTTAAGATGCTTAAGCCCAAGGACAGCACGGCACTTTTTGAACGGACGCATAAGGCGCCCATCGACGTTGCCATTGTGCTTGAGCATGATTTGCGGTGGCGCCTTGGCAGTAAACCGTTTGCCGCGCTGTGTCAAAGCGTCAAGCAGCTGATCGTGCTCGACAGCCTCGATAATGAAACGGTCAAGATGGCATCGATCGTGATCCCGACGCTGAGCTTTTTGGAAGCTTCGGGCACCTTCATTAGCAGCGAAGGCCGCATGCAGCGCTTTTATGGTGCTGCCCCCGCGCACGACGAGCTCGTCACGAAAGTAACCGAGGTGCGCTACGGGCCCGCCGAAC
>CAZRSD010000169.1:0-4449 GCA_964602645.1 uncultured Myxococcales bacterium | reverse complement strand
TCATTGCGCTTTTTCAGGGCATCCGCGAATTTGCGCGTATTCATGGTGAATGCGATTTGGATCACCATCATCATTTCAAAGCAGGCCAAGAAGAGCACGTGCACGAGGAGGATTGTGCTCATGATCATGCGGCGACATCCACCGATTCAGGAATTCGCAAGGAGCTCCTCAAACTTGCACTAACCGGTGGTGCGCTTGGTTTCATGGTGTGGCGTAAAGTCACGGGGCGCGCAAGCCTACTTCCCGTGAATCCACTTGGCGATATGGCATCGCTCATCACCATAGCGTCGGGCTATCCGATATTTCGCGCCGGTTTGTCCTCGGTAAGCAAACAAAAGAAAGCTACTGACGACACACTAATCGGTATTGCCGTCATCGCATCGATTCTCATGGGCGAGAGTCTGACCGGGCTCAGCGTCGTGTGGTTGATCAATCTCGGAAGACTGCTCGAAGCCATCACGCTGAAGCGATCGCGAACTGCCATCAAGGAACTCATGGATGTTGCTCCGAAGGATGCTTGGGTCGCTGATTACCATGCAGTGCTCAAAAAAGTTCCGGTCGAGAAATTGCATAAGGGGCAAACCATTCGCGCTTTCGAATCGGAAAAAATCTCGCTCGACGGCAAAATAACTGCGGGAACGGCGCTCGTGCAAGAAGCCTTCATCACCGGTGAAGCAATGCCACGCGAGAAGAAGATCGGTGACACCGTTTATGCGGGATCCTTGGTGATTCAGGGGGAAATCGATATCGAGATAACCAATCTGGTGCACGATACCGTGGTTGCACGGATCATCGATGCTATCGAGAATATTCGCGAGCACAAAGCACCGATCGAGAAGGTTGGTGCGAAATTTGCCGAACAGTTTGTTCCGATTTCTCTGGGTGTAGCGGGCCTCGCCTATTTGTTTACCGGAGATTTCCGTCGAGCGATAACCATGTTGGTGATCGCATGCCCCTGTGCTGCAGGGCTTGCAACGCCGACGGCTGTATCGGCGAGCATCGGGCAAGCAGCGCGCAAAGGCATTCTCATCAAGGGCGGTACCCATATTGAAACTGCGGCAAAAATTGACACGCTGGTTTTCGATAAGACCGGAACTTTGACCGAGGGCCATCCCATGGTGCAGCAGTTTGTTGCATGTGACGACGAAAACACGCTTACAGCACAAGAGGCATTGCGCCTCGCTGCATCCGCTGACCAATATACCACGCATCCGCTCGGAAGAATACTGGTTACCGAGGCCAAATCACAAGGTGTCAACCTTGATGTGATAAGCACGCATAAAAGTTTTGCCGGCATGGGCATCAGAGCGGAACTCGGAGACAATGTTGTCCACGTTGGTAATCTCAAATTGCTCAACTTCCAACAAATTGCGGTGCCCAAGAAATTCGAACTCGAGGTAGCAAAAGGCTTGATTGCCGGCGAAAGCATTATCTATGTGGCGCTCAACGGTAAACTTAAGGGCGCATTTTTAGTGCAGGATGCGATTCGCGAAGAAGCCTTAATCATGCTCGATCGCGTGAAGAAGCTTGGCGTGAAACGGATTATCCTTGCGTCGGGAGACCAACGCATAGCGGCTGATCATGTGGCTTTTGCGCTCGGCATCCCTGAAGTGTACGCTGAACTTTTACCAAAAGATAAATTGCAACTCGTGGCGCATCTTAAAGAAGAGGGTCATAAAGTTGCCATGATCGGCGATGGCGTAAATGATGCCGAGGCGTTGGCTGCTGCGGATCTGAGTATCGCCATGGGTGGTGGTCATTGTGATGTGGCGATCGAAGCCGCCGACATCACCCTTGCGCGTAATGACCTCGAGCTCGTGCCCGAGGTGTTAGCGATCTCAAAGAAAACACTACGAACCGTGTATCACAATTTTGCGGCATCCGTCGGCATTAACGCAACTGGCCTTGCAGTGAGCGCCATGGGTCAGTTGTCGCCATTTGCGGCGGCGATTGTGCACAATGCGAGCACTATGGTCGTGGTTTTGAATTCATTATGGCTCAGCAAACAAGTTGCCAAGTCGAATTTATCGGAGACACATCTGGAGGAGAGCATATGAACGATACAAACAACAACAACAACAACCCCGTAACAACAACGACGACGACAGCGGTGCCGTGGCAAACCAAAGTAAAATACATTGGTGCTGGAATTTTCATTGGCGTCGTGGTCGGTCCTTTGCTTCGCCGCGTACTGGCTAAGATTCAACCTAAGATCGACGAGGTATTTGAATCCATGACCGGCAAAACTGAAGGGTATGCTGAAAAGGCATCAGATATTCTGTACAAGGCAAAAGAACAAATGCGTCATGCCGATCATCATCATGAAAAGACGTGGACACGTGCGCCGAAGTCCACAATAAAAGATGACAACGGCGAGGAAAGCTCGGCGAAAAATTAGTTGCCACCGTGAGCGCTGTCTTTGATGATATTCAGTGCTCACGCCAAAAGAAGAAATGCGACAGCCGATAATAATGCTCGGCATAGTCGTCGATTAAGAACGGCAAAATCAGAAAAACTATGATGAGTCCTCCCAGCATTTTTGCTGGGAGCGACAAAAAGTATGCGTTGATTTGCGGCGCCACGCGGTTCATGAGACCAAAGGCGAGGTCAATCAAGAAACTCACCACCATGATCGGCAGCGCAAACCGCAGCGCCATCTCGAAGAGCGTTTCCATGATGCGCACGCTGAGACTCAGAAGATCGCTCGAAAGTAAATTGTCATTCAGACTAAGTGGTGGAAAAACAACAAAGCTCTCGACTGCAGATTTGATCACGTCGCGATGAAAGCCGAAGCCGATAAACATCACGAGGCAAAGTTGAAAGAGGAGGACACCCATGGCCGACGATTGATGCTTGAGTTCGGGCACGAGCAAGCGCCCCATGGTTGCAGCGCGAGAAAAATCTATCAACTCGCCGATGAGTTCGTAGGCGTAAAACAGCAGGCTAGCAAAGAAGCCGATCAAAAGGCCGAGAAACGCTTCTTTCACGAAGAGCAGCGCGATCGTCATGACAGTCAGCGAAAAAAAGGTCTGTTTGTCGACGATGATAACAAAGCAAACAATACTCAATAACGCCGCAAGGCCCATGCGCACTGGTCCGGGCAGCAGATGGCTGCCCAAAAACGCCATGGTGATGGTCATCATGAGCCATCTCGTGAGCACCAACATCAACAGGAGTAATGCATCAAACGGCGAGATGCCGGGCAAGAGACTCGCGATAATGTCAACGATGTCCTTCATGAGCCAAAGCTGATCAAGCGAAAGCAGTTTTTCGTGAATGCGATGATCATGTTGCCCAAAGGCGCTCCGAATGCGATGAGCGCGACGTAGACGGCGATCATTTTTGGCGCGAAGCTGAGCGTTTGTTCTTGTATTTGGGTTGTTGCGCTAAATAATGCAACGGCAAGACCAATGACGAGACTTGCGAGGATCGCCGGCAACGACGCTATTATCGTCACATAGATGGCTTCACGCGTGAGCGATAGAATAGTCTCCAATAACATTACTACACCTTAGCCAGGCCTTCGGAGAGCAAACGCCAGCCGTCCACCAACACAAAGAGCAATATCTTAAACGGCAAACTTATGGTGGTGGGCGAGAGCATTTGCATGCCGAGCGCCATCAGAAGATTCGCGACAGTCATGTCGATGACGAGAAACGGCAAATAGATGAGAAAGCCAATTTGAAATGCAAGCGAGAGTTCCGAGATTAAGAAAGCTGGCGCCAAGATGATGAAGTCATTGACGGCAACGTCGGCGACTTTTTCATGATCGCCCTTGTTCATCAGCGTATAGAAGAGCTCACGATCCTCTGTCCGCGCATGCTTCGATAGATAGATACGTACAGGCTCCTTGGCCTTGTCAGCAAATTCAAAGAGTGCTTCACCACGCTTCAAATTTACCATGGCTTTGTGATCAATAGCGTTGTAGATTTCGAGCATCACGGGATACATGGAAAATGCCGTCAAAATCATGGCGAGGCTCATCACCACAATGTTCGGCGGCGTTTGCGCGGTGCCGATGGCTTGGCGCGCTATCGAGAGCACAACGACGATCTTGGTAAAGCTTGTCGTGACGACCGCTAAGAAGGGCACAAGCGCGATGCCGATGAGAATGAAAAGAAAGTAGAATGGGTCGCTTGCTGTGGAGTTTTCGATCGGCTCAAGAGTGGCTTGAGCCTTTGCGGAAACTTCGAACGACAAAAGCATCATGACGACGACGCTCATGATAAGGGGCATGGGTGCGGTAAATCGTGAAATAGTGGTGCGCAGCATGACCACCATGAGCGCGTGAGCGAGGGGTAATATTCCAAATTTCTCATTCACCTTGTCATCAATTATGTCTTTCCCTTCGCTGCCGGCCTCGAGCCGGCGTACGCCCAACTTTGCAAGCCTTACGGTAATCCCCCCAAAAATTAAGTGGCTTCAAAAGTAGAATTTTCACCCTAAGAA
>CAZRSD010000168.1:0-4485 GCA_964602645.1 uncultured Myxococcales bacterium | reverse complement strand
GGCGTAGAACGGGCCCGCGCGTATGCGAAACGTTTGCAAGCAACGCTTGCCATCATCGACAAACGCAGGCCGCAACCCGGCGTTGCCGAAGTGATGAACATCATTGGCGATGTCAAAGGCCTGCGCGCCGTGATCATTGACGATATGATCGACACGGCAGGCACGCTCGTGAAAGCTGCGGAAGCAGTCATGAAGCAAGGTGCGAAAAGCATCTGCGCCTATGCGAGCCACGGGGTATTTTCACCGCCCGCGGTTGATCGCATCACCAATAGCATCATTGAAGAAGTCGTCGTCACCGACAGCATCCCGCTTAATAACGACGCGAAAAATTGCTCAAAGATTCGCGCGCTGTCCTGCGCTGCCCTCGTTGGCGAGGCTATGAGCCGTGTGCATACCGGGGCCAGCGTATCATCGCTTTTTGTCTAGGGCGTTTGGAAATTTACACTAAACGCTGCAATACTCGTCGAGCTATTTTTATACACTAAAAACCTTCAACACTCGTCGCGCTTCCGCGTTGACGCTCAGGAAAATTAGGCTTAGCTTCACCGCAAACAATTCTTGCGAGGCCCACTAGGATGGGGCGTTATCGAGGGAACTATGAGTGAAAATAATTTAGTCGCAAAAACGCGTACCGAAACTGGAAAAGGTCCATCACGTCGTTTGCGCATGAACGAGGAATTGCCAGCGGTGATTTACTCTGGCGGCAAAGAATCCTTGCCCGTCATCGTGTGCCCACGTGAAACCACGAAAATTTTACGTGGCTCGCTAAAGCGCAATGCCATCATTGAGATTGGCATCGAAGGTGAAGCCAAAAAGCGCATGGTCATGGTGAAGGAACGTCAAATCCACCCAACTCGCCGGGTTTTGACCCACGTCGACTTTGTTGAAGTCGATTTGAAGAAGCCTGTTACTGTATCGGTACCGGTGATTCTTTCCGGTAAGAGTGAATCGGTGACCTTGGGCGGTAAGCTCGATCATGTCTTGCAAAAGATGCGCATCAGCTGCTTGCCTGGCAGCATTCCAGAAAATATCAACGTCGACATTTCAAACTTGCCATTCGGCTCGACCCACACAAAGGATGTTCCGCTTCCAGAAGGCATCAAGCTTGCGGAAAAGCCACGCGTCGTGGTTCTTACCATTAAAAAGCCCCGCGGTGCCACTAAAGAAGAAGCAACCGCCGCAGCACCAGTCGGTAAGGGCGCAGCTAAACCAGCAGCGAAGCCGGCTCCCAAGAAATAAATCGGCAGCGTGATTTGAACGGGCATAAGCGCGATTAATTTCTCGCTGCCCGTTTTTTTGTGGCATTTTATTGGTCACTCTTGAGGTGCATATGTGGCTCATCGTTGGTCTCGGTAATCCTGGCGCACAATATCAACTCACCCGCCACAATTTTGGCTTTCTCGCCATCGACGCTTTGCTTGATGCGATCCACGTCAACCAAGCAAAATCGAATTTTGCTGGCAAGACCGCGTGTTTTAGCCTCGACGGCGAGCCGTGTTTAAGCCTCAAGCCCGAAACCTTCATGAATCGTTCGGGCACTTCAGTTCAGCAAGCCATGGCCTTTCACAAGATAGCGCTCGACCACCTCGTGGTCCTTCACGACGAGCTGGATTTGCCACTCGGCGAGATTCGCATCAAACAAGGCGGCGGATCAAGTGGTCACAATGGTCTCAAAGACATCACGCGGCTGGTTGGTAACGAGTATCTGCGCATACGCCTTGGCATTGGGCGACCCGCCATCAAAGGTACCGAAGCGGATTATGTTTTGCATCCATTTAGCAATGCCGACCTCACTGTCGTTGAAAAAATGCTACCCAATGCCGTGACCGCGATTGCCACGATCGTGAAGAGTGGTCTTGAGTCTGCGCAACGTGCCTGTCAAACGCGAATAGAAAAAACTGTGTGAAGCGCCTTGTCAACGAGCGTTGATTTGGGCACAACCGCATTATTCAATTCGTACATCGCGACTACAGTGGAGAGGTGGCAGAGCGGTTGAATGCACCGGACTTGAAATCCGGCATAGGGGTAACTCTATCGTGGGTTCGAATCCCTCCCTCTCCGCCAATTTTTTTCTTCGTCGGCATTTTTGGCTTTCTACCAATAAAATTCTTCCAATAATTTGGTATTAATCGTTTGATTTTACGGTCAAATGGTGTTTTAGAAAATTTGGGCGCATAATTTCATGGGCTGCGAGGGTATCGTGGGAGGAAATCAGTTGGCCTTAAAAATAGGTGTCATCAGTCCCGAACAACCTCCTCGGTGCTTGCCGGTGATGTATGCCAACAAGGGCTCGTCGTGGCTATGGTTTAACGAAATTGAAGCTGGCTTCGCCTATCTTCTCCACGACATGCTCGACAAACTCTTCATCCATCGCTCGTTGTTTGCAGCAGCAAATGGTTACGCGCGCAAATATCAAAAGCTCATCGAACAATTGCACCCGCGGCTCGAGATAAATCTCGCCAATTTTGATGAGGTGGCCATCGCGTCACATCACGACAACTTATTTCATTATCCCAAACTCGACACACTCTTCAAAAATGGCGAGCTCAAAAGTGTTTTTCAGCCGATCGTAGAATGGAAAGACGACGCGCTTGTTGTTCATGGCGTCGAGTGCCTATCGCGCGTGACTTTTAATGGTCATAACTACGCGCCGGAATTTATTTTCAACTACGCGGCAGAAAAGCTCAAACTTACCAACTATGATCGTATCTGCTTGATGCAAGCATTGAGCCTGGTTCCTCACAACAACACGTCGCTCATTTTCATCAATGTTCGACCACAGACGTTGATCGGCGAGGGCTTTAATTCATGGTTCAAAGAATTGCTCAAGAAGTATCAGTGCTGCCCGGAGCAAATCGTCATCGAGGTCACGGAGCAATACTGCAATATTTCAGAGCGCGAAATGAGCGAGCAATGCCTTAGCCTCAAAGATCAAGGTTTGCGACTCGCTATTGATGACTTTGGATCGGGCATTTCTAATCTCAGCATGTTGGAGATTATGAAGCCCAGTTATATCAAAATATCTGGCCGCTTTATTAAAAACTCTCACCGTGACATCGCCAAGCAAAAAATTATCAAAAATGTCATGGCGCTCGCTGAAGATTTTAATATCACGCCGATCGTCGAAAGCGTTGAGCTCAAAGAAGAATGGCAGCAAGTAAAAACCCTCGGCGCAACCTTGGCTCAGGGGTTTTATTTCTATAAGCCTATGCCCAAAGAAGAACTCTGTTCCTTATTACAGCGCTTAGCATAAATTTCCGAACGCCCTCGCTTGATTTTTTGGCCTAGATTTTCCTCGCTATTCACTCAAATAGGTGTCTTAAACATCAACGATATGCGCTGTCAGGTAACTGATCCGAAAAATACGGTTTGCCAAGACGCGGCCCCGGCGGGATCACGCCCGCTCCCTTGGGCGCAAAGTAGTCCGGCGTGGTATTCAGCAATTCCTCTGAGATCTTTTCACGCGGTTTTTCTTCCATGGGTTGCGCAACACGATCAATGAACAGCGATTGCGTCGGCAACGCAAAACGAAGGCCGAGCTTTTGCGCCAAGCGCAAAATGTCGAGGAAGATTTCGTGACGCGTACGAAATTCCTGAGAATTAGTCCCCACGTCGGCAAAATAGAACACCATGATCTTGACGCAGTAGTCGCCGAATTCGCTCAGGTGCACCTCATAAGCATCTTTGCGGGTTTTAGGGTGCGCTTTGATGATAGCGCGAATGCCGTTGCAAAACGCTTCGATGAGTTCGGGATCGGTATCGAATGGCAACATCAGTTTGGTGTCGTTGCGCCGAAAGCGGCGTGCGCCCATGTTATCAACCACTGATTCCGTGAACTTGCTATTCGGCACGGTGACCAGCGAATTGTAAAACGTGCGGATGCGCGTCGAGCGAAAGCCCACCACCTCAACAATACCCTCGACATCCGCGGCTCTAATCCAATCTCCGACCAAGAAGGGTTTGTCGGCAAAAATAGTTATCGAGCCAAAAAGATTGGCTACCGTGTCTTTCGCCGCAAACGAAATGGCAAGCCCGCCGATCGTAACACCGGCAAGCAAACTGGTGACGTCGACATTGAGGTTTTGCAAAACAAAAATGCCACCAACGATGACGGTAACAATCTTGAGACCACGGCCAAACAACGGCACCAACTGGTCATCGAGGCGACTTGTGGTCTTAAGCGCCTTTTGCAGCAAAAAGTGAGCGATCAAATCAATTCCACGATATGCGATCATAACCGTGGAAATGGCCCCACCAAGACGTGACGCTATGATCAAATAACTTGTGATATGAACATTGAGGTCGAGCGCCGGGATGAAAAGAATCAGCGTCAACGCCAAAAGCAAATTGCCAATATGTGACGCTGCTTTTTTGAGATGTTCCTCAAACTTGCCCATACCATGGCGCACAAAGAATTTCTCGGTGTGATGTGAAATAAACGCGATGACGATCAAGCGAAGCACAATTCCCGCAAGCAGCAACAAA
>CAZRSD010000167.1:0-4494 GCA_964602645.1 uncultured Myxococcales bacterium | reverse complement strand
ATAAAAGAACCTGGTTCCTTTCTTTGTAAATTAGGTCTTTTATTATTTTTCTATGTCCTGCATATGAATGAGCGCAATGGTGATGGGTGTTAGGAATAGTATGAAAACTCTGATAAGGCTTGGTGTATTGTTCGGTATTGGCGCATTTGGTGCCACGACAACGACGGTAGCGCCTGAAAAATCGTTTGTGTTGCTTGACAAAGTATGTGTCCTTGTCGAAGGAGAAGAGCCAGTATTGTTGAGTGAAATTAATCGGCGCGTCGAGCAAAAGCACGTGAGTTTTCCCGTTGCACAAAAAGAACTCATGCGCGAACGATTGCTGTGGGTCTATGCGAAAAAGCAATTAAAATATGATGTCGCCAGTGTTTATAAAGCAACTGATGACCACCTCGCCCGCGTCATGGCAAAGAATCATCTCAATCGATCACAGTTTGACGAAGTATTGATGGCTCCGCCGTATTCGACGTCATATCGCCAATTTCGTCTCGACATTGCGACCGATTATTTGAAAAATAGCGTCATGCAAAATCTTGGTAACCAAATTGCTTTGAGTGATGAGCAACTCAAACTCGACGCTGCGAAGAAATACGACGTAATATTTGTTACCATTCATCCAAAGCAAAACGGCAAGGCTACTTTATTGCCTACCGCGGGCACGACGTTAAGCGCGGAATTTAAAAAAGCAAACGAAATTCGAGGCAAGATTCAACCAACTACCAACGTGAATGATATAAAAACTCTGTACGGTAAGGATGAGGACATCTCAATAATAGGCCCAATAGCCTATGAAAAGGATGTGTTGAAAAAGTCTTACGACGAGCGTCTAAAATCTGAGTCTTCCGAAATTGTTATTGGGCCGTTTGAAGACGATGGTTCTGTAACCATGATATGGAAAATAAAGAAGACAAAGAAAAACTTGGATGAGACCGCACTTGAGAAACTGAGAAAAGAGAGCTATCACGACGCGGTTCTGGAGAAATTTAACAACTTGACCGACGCCTTGATAAATAGCTCGACGGTAATAGAAAAAGGTTGCGGTAAGCAGTAGTAATGACTTGTTAGTTTCCTTTTGAGGAACAATTTCTTCTTGTGGGGTTCGAAATGCGTGTTGCTCTATTTTTTGATGGAAAGAATTTTTATTCCGGTTGGCGAGAGGCTGCAAAAGGACGACGAATCGATTTTGCACGACTGGCCGAGTGGTTGGTTCAAAGGGCGCATGGTACCAGTTTATGGGGCGCCTACTATTACACCGGTATCGACGACACGCTACAACAAGGCCAGACAGACCCACAACAAAAATTAGCCGGCTTCCTCGACATGCTCGAAACGCAGCCAGGTTTTTTTGTGCACACGTTTAAACGCAAAGTAGGTTCCATTACCTGCGCAGAATGCGGTGCGGAAAACCGTTACGTTTTGGAAAAAGAAGTCGACACCAGCATGGTCGCCAACATGGTTCAAATGGCGGCGCAAAATTCTTACGACACGATGGTGTTGATGTCGGGCGACGCTGATTATGCGCCAGCGATCAAAGCGGTTCGCCAACTCGGCAAGCAAGCATTCATCGCAAGCTGGGGTGGTACCGGCGTAAGCAAGCGCATTCGTAGCGCAGCGTTCGATCATATCGACATGATGGAAGGCTTGCCTGAGTTTGAACGCGAACTTGGTCCCGACGAGGAAAGCCATTCGCCATATGTGAATGAGCATGAATCGAATCTGGAAATTTCCACAGTCACTGGTGATCTCTCGATGGATTCCTTCTTGGCTGAGTTGCAACAAGCGCAAAATAAATTCAGTGGCGGTTATGTTGGTCTTGGTTATTTCTTGACCCGTTGGCGTTCAGCACATTTGGATACGACGCCTGATAATAGACGAATTGTCCTCGACAAACTCTTGGCCAAAGGTTTTGTAGAAACCTACAACGCACCAGATGGTGCCTTGGCTATTCGTGTATCCGATCGCTTTTTAGCGGCGAACCCCAACATGGGCAAATCATCGCGCATGCACGACGAAGACCGCGCGTCAGCGGAGCTTGCATTGCTCGACTAAAAAGCTGTGTCATGAGATGATGAAATGATACCCTGTCACGACTTTTATCGCCTTTGCGAGCGAAGCGCGGCAATCTAGCCTGATAGCACACGCCTAGATTGCCGCGCTTCGCTCGCAAAGGCGATAAATTGAGACACATTACTCAAACTCGCCGAGCAAGCCCGCCAAATCATCCGCATGCTCTTCCTCCTGCGCAAGGATATCTTCAAGAATGCGACGGGTTGTTGGATCGTTGTCGCCAATGAACGTGATCATTTCGCGATAGGTATCGATTGCTATGCGTTCAGCGACGAGATTTTCTTTGATCATGTGTACAAGGTCTATACCATCGACATATTCAGCATGACTGCGCGTCTGCAAACCTTCGGGTGACCAATTGGGTTTGCCCTGCAACTGCACGATGCGCGTTGAGAGGCGATCAGCATGCATTTGCTCTTCATTCGCATGCTGCAGAAATTCTTGTGCGACTGGTTCTGAGTGTATGCCCGTCGCCAAAAAGTAATGATTTTTATAGCGCAAGATGCAAACGATCTCGGTTGCGAGCGCCTGATTCAAGAGTTCAATGATCTTTTCGCGATCGCCGCGATAGCCTTCGGTGACAGCGCCTTGCTCCATGTGCTTGCGCGCGCGCGCACGAATCAACTGAATGTCAGAGAGAAAAGGTTTGTCGTGCATATAGTACCCTTTGGCTAATCGTCGCCTTTCTTGGTCTTTGTCGATCCACTCTCACTAGAAGACGATGAAGACGACGACGTGGTGTCAGACTTTTTGCTCGATGAGTAAAGATCCTTATACCATCCTCCACCTTTTAAATGAAATGCGCTGGAGGTGACAGTCTTTTTCAAGGTGCCCTGCGCATGACAATTAGGACAGACCTCGGGGGTCTCTTCACCAAATTTTTGGAGAATCTCTTCTTTAGCGTGGCATTCTTCACAAGCGTATTCGTAAATAGGCACAACAATTTCTCCGATCAGCGTAAAATTTTGAAAATTCACCCCTGATTTAGACACTGATTAGGGTGGGGTCAAGTCATCGCGCTCTCTTGTGTGGCGTATACGAGAATACCTCGTATTTGCACGGTACTAGATGGAGTAGACGAATAAAATCATTGGGGTAAAATGATGCGTCGTCTTCAAAAGCTCTATTTTAAAATAGCGATAGACGCTGAAAGAATAATCGAGACTTCTTTATGGTTGCAAGTTTAAACAAAGAGATGGCTTCAATGAATACTATGCGTTATGCAGAAGCCGCGTTGCCAACAAATTTTGGGACTTTTCGCTGTATCGTTTATCGTCTGCAAGACGGGCTTGAGCACGTAGCCCTGGTTTATGGCGATGTGGAAAATCGATCCGGCGTTATGTGTCGCATTCAATCTGAATGCCTCACCGGCGAGGTTTTTGGTTCGTTGCGCTGCGATTGCAAACACCAACTTGATCTCGCCATGGCGAAGATCGCCGAAGCTGGCGCTGGTGTGATGCTCTATTTGCGGCAAGAAGGGCGCGGCATTGGCCTTGGTAATAAGATTCGGGCCTATCATCTACAGGACGGCGGCCTTGATACCGTCGATGCGAATCGCATTCTCGGCTTTCCCGATGACGGGCGCGACTTTTGTTGTGCCATTCGCATTCTGCGTGATTTGAACGTAGCATCGGTCAAGCTTCTCACCAACAATCCCAATAAAGTAGACTCACTGATCAATGCGGGGATTCACGTCGTGGAACGAGTCGCGCACGTGGCGCAGGTGCCTGAACCGGCGAAAGACTATCTCTTGGTCAAGGGTATGCGCATGGGTCACTTCATTCATCGCGATCATCTGATGACGAATGAAGGCTTTGATACGATTCAGCTTGATTGTCGGTAGTAATCTCTCGATATTTTGAAAATATGATTCTTCCCTGCTCGTCGTCAACTATCGCTTTATGGCATTTGCGTTCGTTCCCGGCTCAAGCCCGTTTTAGCGAGCGACGAGGGAGATAAATAAATAATTGTCGTTGCGGATTTTTTTACAAAGAATAAGTGTGGTGCCCAAGGACGGAATCGAACCGCCGACACGAGGATTTTCAGTCCTCTGCTCTACCGACTGAGCTACCTGGGCATATCACGGGAATATGCCCAAATGGTTTTCCTGGTCAAGGGGAATCGCCGCAAAAAGACGGCAAGTTTAGATCATGAAACCCTGTTTGAGCCCGCACGATAGCGTAGATAAAGATCGATCAAATATCGAATCACGACGATAAGAATGACCGGATAGACGATCTTCATCATGGGTGAGATTATCGCCATGATACCTTCGAACTCCAAGAGCGACGTCAGATAGACCGACAAGAGGCTGATGGGCAGCGCCATGAACGCGAATTTCTTCACGAGCACGTGTGTCGCCAAGAATTGACTAAAGGCCATGATCAGCGCAACCGCGGTGGTGAGGCAGGCGAGGGCAACAGCAATGCC
>CAZRSD010000166.1:0-4511 GCA_964602645.1 uncultured Myxococcales bacterium | reverse complement strand
CACGAGCACCTTGCACGACGATAAATCAACGAGCGTTCGCGCCATTTTGTGCGCGAGAAACTGAATGAGTTCGGGGCTCTTCGTGCCATAAGGCAAATGGGCCGTGTCGGCGAAATAGTGGATTTCTTCATGAGGCAGTAGGCTACGTAAGGCGCTTACGACGCTAAGCCCTCCCGCCCCTGAATCGAGCACTGCTATCGGTGATGATGATGTTGGTGCCACGAACGCTTTCCTTAACCGTTGCTATTCATGAGCAGGTGCCCACTCGGCGTTTCTAATTTGACTACGAACATATTCTTTCTCTTCGTCGTCCCGTGTTGTTGCAGATGGCTTCCCACCTCGTCGTCGCGCGGACAAAACGCGGGACGATGAAGTTGGAGGAGGTCACGAAACATCTAAGTAACGGGGAATCCTGCGTATCATCTGCAAAATTGTCCGGTAGCGTGGTATTTATTAGGGGTAATGCCTTTTGGCAACAGCGCGGTCGAGCAAGTTTTGCCGTGCTAGACGAATAACACGCCTGTTCAGCCAAATTGACGGCTACCGGCTTGCCCGGTTTAGTTTGATAGAGTAAACGCGTAGCCGAAGATACAATTTTTGATTTGGTAATGGAGTAAAAGATGGCTACGTGCGCTTTGACCAACAAGAGCAGAATGAGTGGACATAAGGTCTCTCACTCAAACATCAAAACCAAGCGTTTTTTGAAACCTAATATTCAAAAGAAGCGTGTATTTGATATCGACACCGGTCGATTCGTACGCATCGCCGTGTCGACGAGCGCGCTGAGAACGCTAAACAAGCTTTCCCTTTCCACAATGATCGCCAAGGTGTTTAAGAATTCATAGTCGCTTACGCGTAAAGCTACTGCGATTACCCAGCTGCATGAGGGTCATGCTCCTTGTCGCTGGGTTTCTTTTTGAGTGCCTCCCAGATCTCACGCACGATGCCCGCGGAGATATACAAGCCCAGGAAGCTCACCAAAATCAGGCTTACCGGAATCATGAGGCCAGCGATGAAGAGCGCGATCGCAGCGACAAATAGAAAGTATATAGTTCTTCGGCCAAATTTTACATTCTTAAATGTCCAAAATGAGACGCTGCTCACCATTAAGAACGCAAGACTCAATACCAAAAAGATCACCAGCACGTGACGCGTTACGGGCAAACCTTCGAAGAGACGAAAATGGGCGACGACGAGCGCAACCAACATGCTCGCCGCAATCGGTATGGGTAAGCCAACAAAATAGTCTGATGACGTCAACGGCCTGCGCGCAAGCACATTGAAACGGGCTAAACGAATCGCGCCGCACGCCGTGAAACATGTTACCGCTAAGATGCCGAGCGGGCCTATGGGCCACAATGCCCATCGATAGACAATAACGGCTGGTGCAACGCCGAAGCTAATCACGTCGGCAAGTGAATCGAATTCCATGCCGAACTCGCTTTGCGTCTTAGTGAGTCGCGCTACGCGACCATCAAACATATCGAAGAAGCCCGCAAAAAATACGGCAATGGCTGAATGATAAAGCGCCTCCGGACCAGAATGCAGCACCGTATGCAAAATGGCATAGACGCCGCAAAAAATACTCGCCATGGTAAAGGCGTTGGGCAAGATAAACAGTGCGCGACGAAGCTCAAACCTTCTGAATCTCTTGAGCACACCTCTCTTAAGCCGACCTTCCACTATCATGTCACTTATTTTCCTATTCCATGCTCGGTCTATACATGCCGCATTCTTTGTCTTCATTGTTGTTGAACTGGGTGCATGTACAATTTTTGAGAGCTTGCTCACAAACTTCTGGATCTTTAGCTTTCTTGAAGTATTTATGTTCTTGCGACAAACCGAGATTACTGACGCAAGACCTTCGCTCCTCTTCGCTATCTCGACACTGACAAATTCTCTCTGCTAGCTGATGACAGGGGTCACAACCCGACAGGAAGACAAGCCATAACAGCACGGTCAAGCTAAAGATACCCACAGCGTTACGCTGATTTCCAAATTTCTGCGACATAAAATCTAAAACCCTAGGTTTTTCATTCCCGAAGCTTTGGGTATATATATTCGCATCTGCGGCTAAGCAATAAGGCGGGCATCATGGACACGAACAATGCGGCTCATACCGATGGGCCAATTTCTCTCGAAAAAATCTGGCAGCAATTAGCGAAGTACCGTATCAAAGCGCTCCTTGTTCGATCGACTGATCACTATCTTAATGAATATGTACCTCGTGATTTGAGTGCGCGTGCATTGATCACTGGTTTTGACGGCTCGGTTGGCGATGCGATTATTACCACCGATAAAGCGCACCTTTTTGTCGACGGGCGTTATAGTCTGCAAGCTAAACAGCAAGCCAAGAATTTTGTGGTGCATGTTACCGACGCGGCGCAATCCATCGAGACTTGCTGGCTTAAAAAACTTCCAGAGATCTTGTTGGCCAAAGACGTCCTTGCGTATGACCCGCGCACCATTGACCTCGCGCTCTTTGATCGCTTGCACAGCCACATCCAAGCGCTACAAGCGAATGTTGACGCGTGCGGTGAACAGATCATCGATGATGTCACCGGCCTTTATGCGCACAAAAATGGTGCATCGAAAAAGCTCTTCAAAATCGACGAGTCGGTCACCGGACAAAGTTCTAGCGACAAGATTGGTGCGGTTGGCGCTCAGCTCAAAAAGAGCGGCATCGACGGATTTCTCGTCGTGAAATTAGACGACATCGCATGGCTGACCAATCTGCGTTGCTACTATTTTCCGTTTCAAAGCACGTTTCCGAGCATAGCCTGCGCGTTCCCTGATCAGCTCTTTCTCGGTATTAAGAGCGGTCTTACCGTCGATGCGGCCGCACTTCCTCGCGATGTGACGGTGGTTGCCGAGCACGAGCTTATAGCCGCCATTTCCGAACGCTTTTCGCCATCACAAATCTTGGGCCTCGAACCGCAAGAATCGTCAAAAGCCCATGAATTGGCATTGCGTCGAGCCAATATTGAGTTAAAAAGAATCGCAAATCCAATTTCACCCCTAAAGGCCGTCAAGAATGAGAAGGAATTGCTTCATCTACGAAGCGCGTTTAAAAAAGCCGACCAAGTGGTCTATCAAACGTGTAATTTCGTCGTCGAAAGCGCTGAAAAAGGTCAAATGCTCACCGAAGCTGACGTTGACCGCCACATTCGTGAAGGGTTTAAAAACTCGGGCTCAGAAGAACTCTCCTTTCGTCCGATCTGTGCCAGTGGCAAAAATGGCGCGGTCATTCACTATGGCACTCCCAATCATCAGCAAGCGATTGAAGAAAACTCGCTATTCCTGCTCGACACCGGCGCCTATTACGAAGGCGGATACGCAACCGACCTGACGCGTACGTTTCTCGCCAGCAAAAAATCTGCGACCGCTCATAAGTGGCAAAAAGAAATGTTTACCTTGGTTTTAAAGGCGAGCATCGCCGGTTTGAGCGCACGTTTGCGACGAGGTACCTTGGGAATTCAACTCGATGCGCTTGTGCGCGCACCGCTTCTTAAGCATGGCCTCGACTTTGCGCATGGCACAGGCCACGGCGTAGGCATCAATGTCCACGAATTTCCGCCGCGTATTGCGCTCACATCGTATAGCGAGCTTTTGGAAGGTCACGTCTTTTCTATTGAACCGGGACTGTATTTTGAAGGCTTGGGTGGCGTTCGCATCGAGAATTTGGCGACCGTCGTGAAAGATCCCGACAACGAGAAGTTTCTGCGCGTCTTGCCACTGACCTTCTCGCCTCTCGATGAGCGCCTCATTGAATTCGACATGCTCGACAAAGCGGAACATGCATTTCTTGGGTACTTTAAGCAAGAGTGGCTAAATCAGGCGCCGTGGCCTAACCTGCCGCCACTCACGACAACAACATTTGCGGCGCCTTAGGGCGTGTGTCCTGAAACTCTCGCAAAAATGAAACGCCGCAATTAAGATCCCGACTCTATTGATACACAAGTCGCGCGTTATGAAACGGTATCTCGTGCGTTGCACGATAAGGGTTAATGTCAATGCCGCCTCGTCTCGTGAATCGTCCGAAAACAACGAGCTTTTCTGGCGACGCTAGTTCGGAAATGTCGGCGAAAATTTGTTCAATGCAATTTTCGCTAAAGCCAGCATGGTCGCGATACGAAAGCAAATACTGAAGCAAGCTTGCTTCGTCGATGTGACGGCCGGAATACTCGATGAATATCGATCCCAAATCGGGTTGGCCGGTGCACAAACAATGTGACTTAAACAAATGACTGACGACGCGTTCTCCCAAACGTTGCGTCGTTCCAACTTTGAGGAGCGACGGATCCCGCTGATAGGCGGTAATCGCAACATCGAGATCATCGAGACAACGATAATTCGTGTTGATGTGGCCATCGAATAACGCAAGTTCCGAAGGACGCAATCTCACGTCGACCGGAGCCTGGCAAAATTCGGAGAGATCGTTTTTGATGCGCGTCATGGCATCATCATGTGAGAGAAACTTCTCATGATTGAGCGAGTTTAAATAAAGCTTC
>CAZRSD010000165.1:1596-4542 GCA_964602645.1 uncultured Myxococcales bacterium | reverse complement strand
CTCCGAGAAATTCCTGCCGACGCTAACGTGATTAGCCATCAGCTCATGTTGCGCGCGGGTCTTATCCGCAAGGTTGCGTCGGGAATTTACACCTTTTTGCCCTTGGGCCTGCGCGTAATAAAAAAGATATCTGCTATCGTAGAACAAGAAATGAATGCCGCCAATGGTCAAGAAATCTTGATGCCGATGGTGCAGCCGACCGAGCTTTGGCGCGAGTCGGGTCGTTACGAAGAATATGGCCCGGAATTGCTGCGCTTTAAAGATCGTAAAGATACGTGGTTTTGTCTTGGGCCCACCCACGAAGAGGTCGTGACCGCGCTCGTGCGAGACCATATTAAAAGTTATAAAAATCTGCCGCTCACGCTCTATCAAATACAAACTAAGTTTCGCGACGAAATTCGTCCTCGCTTCGGTTTGATGCGCGGCCGCGAATTCATCATGAAAGATGCGTATTCATTTTGCGCTGACAAACAGAGCCAAGACGGCGTTTATCAAGCGATGTGGGATGCCTATCATCGCATTTTCGATCGCTGTGGCCTGCAATTTAGGGCGGTGCGCGCGGCGACGGGCTCGATCGGCGGCGATATGAGCCACGAGTTTCAAGTGCTCGCGCAATCAGGCGAAGATGCGATCGCAAGTTGCGATGAATGCGGTTATGCGGCGAATGTTGAGCTCGCAAGCGTCAAAGAAATCGCGGTGCCAGCGAAGAATTTTATTGCTGAACACTATAGTGAAATTGATACGCCGGGGCAAAAGACTATAGTCGACGTTGCTAAGTATCTTGGTGTTGGCGCTGAGCGAATTATTAAGACCGTGGCGTTTCTCGTCGACAATCGCTTGTGCCTTGCGCTCGTGCGCGGCGATCAAGAGGTGAGTGATGCGAAACTTAAAACCTTCCTCAAGGCCGATGTTGTCATTCCTGCCGACGAGCAAAGCATCGCCCAAGCTATTGGCCCGCAAGGTTTTATTGGGCCAGTTGGGCTCGCGCGTGACGTTCGCGTGGTGGCCGATCACTCGCTCAAGGGCCTGAGCGAAATGGTGACGGGCGCGAATAAAGCCGACAAACACCTTGCGCGCGTCGATGTCGACCGGGATATCAACGCCGACTTCGTTGACATTCGTCAAGCTGGTGAGCGCGATCCCTGTGGCCAATGCGGCTCGCCCTTCAAAATTTTGCGCGGCATTGAAGTTGGCCACATCTTCTATCTCGGCAAGAAATACTCGAAATCCATGGGTGCATCCATCCAAAATGAACATGGCGAAACGGTGGATATCGAGATGGGCTGCTATGGTATTGGCGTTGGAAGAACAGCCGCCGCCGCCATCGAGCAGAATCACGACGAGCGCGGCATCATTTGGCCTGCATCAATTGCGCCATATCATGTCCACGTTGTGCAGCTTGGCGTCGATGAAGAACTTTCCCGAGAAGCGCAACGCATTTACGATAATTTGGCCGATGCCGGCGTTGAAGTGTTGCTCGATGATCGCGATGAGCGAGCTGGTGTTAAGCTTAACGACGCCGACCTCATAGGCTGTCCGATTAGGTTAACCATTGGCACGCGAGGTTTAAAGAGCCGCGAAATCGAAGTGCTCGAACGAAGCTTGCCCAATGACCAAGCCGTGCGCATGCCGCTCGATGGTGATTATGTAGAGCGTATCAAAGAACTCCTGGTCTTAGGTGGCGATCAAAAACGACGCCTTTTCTAGTATCGCGAAAGCCCGTTTAATCTTTGAAGAACGGGCTTTTTTGTTGCCAAAGCGTTGCCTTCGATAAAATAATATTCATTGAGCACGGTGACGGGGGCAACGAGACATGAATCGCTACAAACTTTTTGACGAAGCGCGAGGCTTCGCCATCATTGCGATGGTCATGGCAAACACAGCACCACTCCTCGCTGAAGATGTTACGGTGCCGTTCTGGTTTCGCCTGTTCTCAAGTTTTCCTGCGCCCACCTTTGTGACTGTCGCGGGCGTCATGGTGGCGCTCACGGCGGCAAAGCACAATTTTTCCTATTTTTTGTGGCGTGGGCTCTTTGTCGTTGGCGTTGGTGCGGTGATCGACATCGCCGCAAACAAGATAGTGCCTTTTCAAGGCTTTGATGTTCTTTATTTGATCGGTTTCATGACGCCATGCGCATACTTCGCAAGCAAGCTCAAAACACCGCAGCTGGTGGCGACGATAGCCGTGCTTTTTGCGCTGACTTACGTCCTGCAGTACACGCTTTCGTATCAAGAGCTGCCGATCACGACCTATTTGTCGGGAGAAGTAGAGCCCGAGGGTGGAGCCGTCGCTGTATGGCGTCATTGGTTGATCGATGGCTGGTTTCCGCTTTTGCCGTGGTTGCCGCTTGGCCTATGCGGGATCTTTTTCGCGCGCTACTTTCAAACGAGCAGCAAGCAGCATGCCCTGGCATTTTGCCGCGCGCCATTTTTGGCGTCGATGGTGGGCCTTTCTGGCCTAGGGCTGCTGTTGTCGTGGATCAATCAGAGCCCGTATTTCATTCGTGATGGCTACATTGAGTTGTTTTATCCGCCGACATTTGGCTTTGTCGTGAGTGCGCTCGCCGTTGTCGGCTTCGTGCTCGCCCTCGCTGAATTGACGGCACAGCGAGGTAGCGTGCTGTGGTTTCAACTTTTTGGCAGCATGACGCTTGCGATGTACACGCTCCATTTGTTGATCATAGGACATGTGTTCTCGATCTTTTTCGATCCAATACCTAACTTTGGCAGTTTCTACGGCATCTTCTTGGTGCACGTGGCGGTGCTCGCTGTGCTCGCGCGCTTCATCAAATACGCGCGCGAGACCTATGTGGGTATGCCGGTGATGCTTAAATGGCTCGTCGGCAAGTAGCTAATTGGTCGATAATGCCTCAGTCGGCGCCATTTGTCGCGGCCGGCCAAAATTGTGAGCCAGGGTGAAGCCAAGAAAATTGGCCACCATACTCG
>CAZRSD010000165.1:0-1586 GCA_964602645.1 uncultured Myxococcales bacterium | reverse complement strand
CGGGATAAGCGCATCGATACCGTATTTTCTCTCGACGAAGACATACCAGATCGCAAAGGTCACGATGCCGCAGCCGGCGCCAAGCAAGAAACGGTGGGGCGAGAGGTTTTTTAGGCCAAGCAAACCAGCGTAGAGCGGTACCACGATAAGGGGGCACCAGAAATTAAACGAGAACAACATGATGCTCATGACGCTGTCGAAGCAAAATGCGATGACCGTGGCGAGGGTACCGAGCACAAACGTTGTTAGTTGCGTGAGGCGCAGCTCGCGCTTTTCGTCCGTGATGAGATGACCAAAGAGCGGCTTAAACGTATCGTGCACTAAAGTGATGCCGGCAGAGTTTAAGTATGAATCGGCACTCGACATCACGATCGCGAGGAGTCCTGCCACCGCTAAGCCCTTCAAACCAACGGGCAGTGTCGTATTGACGACGTGCGGGAATGCAAGGTTTGCAACTTGGCCGGGGTTGGTGGCGAGTGCCACAAGGCCAATCAAACCCACGCACATGAAAAATGGAAATTCGATGAGCGCTGAAATGCGCAGCGTACTGCGGATTTGTTTGGTGTTTTTCGCCATGAGGATGCGCTGCGTATGTGCGGGATCCAAAAATGGAATAGAGAAAGCGAGAAACATGAAGAAGTAATTGAGCATAGACTTCGGCGTGCTCGGAAGCGTAAGATGCGATGCCGGGATTTTTTCAAGAAGGCCAGAAAAGCCGCCCACGACGCTAATGCCGACATTGCACACCATGGGGATGGCGATGATCAGCACAGCAAATTGCACAACGTCGGTTGCGGTCACGGCTTTGACGCCGCCGACGGTGGAATAGATGATTACGGCGCTACAGCCGAGAAACACGCCCACGCCGTAGGGAATGTTCAAGAAGTAGTGAACAATAAAACCAATAGCGCTGACTTGGCCACCGACGGTGGCGGCGCAATAAAGCGCACCGCAGATGCCGGTGACGATGCGGCCATAACGCCCGTAAAAACGATCCATGATGTCGCCAACGGAAATGCAATCGGTAAATCGCTCGATTTTGTTGACGAAGAGTTGTGCTACGAGGAAACGGCTGATGGGATTGCCGAAGGAGACCAAGACATAAACGATACCGCCCGCGTAAACACTGCTGATGAAGCCAAAGGTGGAGCCACTGCCGATGACCGTTGCCGTCATGGTGGCGACCATGATCGGGAGCGAATAGTTGCGATCGGCGATGGAGTATTCACGCATGTCGCGAATTTTGCGTGCCTTGAAATAACCGACAAAAAGGACCGCGACGAGATAGCTGGCAACAATGACGTTATCGATCATAATATCTTCTTCGCGTTTTTGAAAACGCGTTGGTTAGCTAGCAAGCTAAATATTTGGCGGTGGAAATATATCAGTATAACCCGCCGCTTCAATTTGTTTGAATGCTTTACAGTATTGATAGGATTAGGCAAGAGTGGAGAATTATGGTTTTCCATCTGATGATGCCGAGGTCATTTGGAAATTTATGCTAAGTGCTGTATCGCTCTAAGTTTAACATCGCTAAAAAGGCCGCCATGAAATATTCAATTTTATACACTGTGATGAGTTTTGTT
>CAZRSD010000164.1:0-4590 GCA_964602645.1 uncultured Myxococcales bacterium | reverse complement strand
TTCAGTTTCGAGGTCGTCTGCAGGCTGCAGCACATCCATCGTCGGCAATGAGCGCATGAGGGCGAGGTCTTCAAGACCCTGCTGCGAATAGCCATCTTCACCGATGCCAACACCCGCATGCGTGCCAACGAGGCGGACCGCCGCATCAGAATACGCAACACTCATCTTGATCTGATCAAAGCGGCCTGTAATGAAGCAGGCAAACGAACAGGCAAACGGCACATAGCCAGAAAGCGCGAGGCCAGAGGCGACACCGATCATATTGGCTTCAGCTATGCCCATTTGAAAAAATCGCTCGGGATATTTTTGAGCAAACAAAGAAGAGAAGGTGCTCTTCGACAAATCGGCATCAAGCGCCACCACCTGCGGGTATCTTGCACCTGCTGCAAGTAAACTATTGCCGAAAGCTTTTCGGGTAGACATTTTTACCGTGTTTTCCATAACTACTCCGAAAGCTCTTTTACAGCTTTTTCAAGTTCATCACCCGACAATGCCTTGCCGTGCCAACCGACCGTATCAGACTCCAAGAACGATACGCCTTTACCCTTCGCGGTTTTCGCGATGATCATAGTGGGCTTCTTCGTTTCGCGCTTTCCGGCTTGCACCGCGTCGTGAATCGCGTCGAAATCGTGGCCATCGATGGTGAGGGTGTGCCAACCAAAGCTCCTAAATCGTTCATCGAGCGGCTCAACGGTCATGATGTCGTCGACAAGACCGTCGATTTGGCCTTCGTTGCGGTCAACGAATGCGATGAGGTTGCCAACATTATAGTGGGCAGCACACATGGCCGCTTCCCACACTTGGCCTTCCTGCAATTCACCGTCGCCAAGCATGGCATAGACATTGAAGCGCGGATTGTCGCCACGATTAATGCGCGCAGCCATTGCCATGCCCAGCGCAACTGAAAGACCCTGGCCAAGCGAGCCGGTCGATGCTTCTATCGACGGCATTAAGCGATTTGCAGGATGCCCTTGCAATACAGAGCCGAGTCCGCGCAGGCTCATGAGATCACTCTCTTTGATGTAGCCGCAATGCGCGAGTACGGTGTAGAGCGCAGGAACAGCGTGGCCCTTCGACAACACGAAGCGATCACGATCCTCCCATTTGGGGTTGTTAGCGTCGTGGCGCATTTCATTCTTATAGAGATGCAAAATAATGTCGACGGCACTCAGCGAACCACCGGGATGACCACTTTTTGCTGCGGTGATCATCTTTAGAATGGTCCTTCTAAGGCTCTTAGCGATAGTTTGTAATTCGCTTGCTGAAACCCTCATAACCTTCACCCTGTCAATCTTGGCCTGCAGTGTGACGAGCGCACGGGCGATATTCAACCCTTGTCATGACGATTTTCTAAAACCCGCATCATTTTTGCGTTGATTTTCTCGATGAAACCAGTGCTATGGTGGAGAGCATTATTTGCGCCTTGTGGCGCAATGGGGGGTAAGCATGAAAAAGGTATTTTTTTCAGTAGTAGCACTGTGTATTTCACTCGCGAGCATAGCCGATCCTATCGGTGAAGTTGCAAGTTATATTCTCAACGATTCGAATGATCGCACGTCGTGGTTGATTCGCGATGGCGAAGGACAAAGTAGTGTCGTCGAGTTGCGCGAAGATCCCAAATTGGGCCCAGTTTATTTGGTTAATATCGAATATTCATTTGACGTACTGTTTGCTGGCAACCACAACGGTGTCATCGGTTTACTCGTTCCCGTCACCATCTTTGAAGAACAATTTTATGAAGACCTGAAGACCACGCATCCCGTCAACATGGGTTCCTTTAAAGTCGATTATCTCGGCATGGCACGTGGGCGCGACAATGAAAACAACACCTATGATCAATGCATGAAGATTCGTCTCTTCGACGTCGATCAAAATTATCGCCCAATCCGTACTGAGCCACGTGTGCATATCATTTCTTATGAAAGCACCGGGTCGCTTAATGACGTCGAAAATCTCGTCTTGAATTTCAAGAAGCATGCGACGATACCTGTACTGGGCGCCGTAGAAATCGATATCTCAGGCAAAGCTCGCGGCATCGATTTCCGCGTAGGCTTAGACTTTGTGGTTCAGCCGTAATCATTGGGCCTATTGATTGCGCTCAAGATCGCGATGCACAATGCGCATATGCTCATACTTCGGTGCAAGCCGCGTCTTGAGCGCTTCCACCAATGACGTGGAACGATGCTGACCACCGGTGCAGCCAATAGCTATGGTTAAGCCGGCCTTGCCTTCTTCTCGATAGAGTGGATAAAGAAAATCAATGAGGTCGCTAATTTTATCAAGAAACTGATTCGCTGCCGGCAACGCCAACACAAAATCAAATACCTCTTTGTCGAGGCCACTCTTGCGTCGCAATTCGAGTCGATAATAAGGATTGGTCAAAAACCGCACATCAAAACACAGATCCAACTCTGACGGCACGCCGTGTTTAAAGCCAAAACTCATCAGCGTAATGTTGAGATGATTGTCCTTAAGTGCCATCAACTCATGCTTGATGAGATTGCGTAACTCGTGCGAATTGAGCTTGTCGGTAAAGATTTCCCTTGTCGCGATTTCCCTGATGGGTTCGAGCAATTGTTGCTCAAGCTTGAGTGCTGCCCTGACACCTTCGCCGTTATCGAGCGGATGGCGCCGCTTGGTTTCTTGGTAGCGATCGATGAGTTGTTGATCGGTTGCATCAAGAAAAATCAGTTTCTTAAGATATTTGGTATCGTTGAGTTCGCGCCATTTTTTCGGCATCTCCTCGAGAAACTCGGTTTCTCGCACATCAATGACCACCGCAATTTTTTCGATACGCTCTCGTGACGCGCTCGCAAGGGTCAACAAGTCAGGCAAGAGTTGTGGCGGCAGGTTATCCACCACAAAATAGCCCATGTCTTCAAGCGCCCGCGATGCGGTGGTTTTTCCTGCACCCGAGCGCCCAGATACAACAACGATTTCTTGCAAAAATGACATAATCGCCTGCGTTAATTGCCGACATTAGCCTCGATCAAGCCATATTTGTTGTTCTTCTTGCGATAGAGCACATTAAGCTGATCCGTTTTCGCATTCAGAAATACTAAAATGTCGTTGTGTAAGAGATCCATTTGCATGACCGCTTCGTCGAGTGTCATGGGTCGCGCTTGGAATTCCTTGGTTTCGATGCTGGTGGGCGGCAACTCTGGCGCTGTTTCTTGATCAACATCAGCGGTTGCTTCGAGGAGTTTAAAGCGCATCTTCATCTTTGCGCCGTCTTTCGGCCGCATGCGAATCAATTTGTCGCGATAGCGCCGCACTTGTTTTTCAATTTTGTCCATGGCGCGATCGATCGAGTTGTACATGTCGCTCGAGGATTCTTTGCCACAGATGGCCATCCCTCCGGCCTGAATGCTCACCTCGGCCTTATGCAAATAGCGTTCCATGGCGAGAACGACGTGAGCTTCTGCGCTGTCATCCAGATATTTATCGAGACGAGAGGATTTTTCTAATGCATGTTCCTTGAGAGCTTCGCTTGCATTCATATGGCGAAATGTCACTGATGTTTGCATTGTTCTTTCCTTCCCTGGTCGCTAAACCAGATGAATGGCTATGAGCAGAGTCGGCGCTGTGCGTCATAGCGTTGGTCGACATGACAAGCGTAATCATGGATTGAAAATACGATAACTACAATTGCGTAGGGTGAATATGAGGCCAACAATTCGTAACCATATGACGAAGCGAATAAGCTTCAGGTTAAGATGAAAAAATTATCACGACAATGGCAAAAACGAATGGCCTTACATCTGCTCGATCATCGCAAACACTTCAATGAAGCGGGACGTTGGTTTTCAAAAATTCGCCTCCGCCATTTTGCGGGCCATGCGGTGCATCAAGAACAGCTGTCCTCGTCAATTCGGGTCGCCCATTTGACCGATCAGCACGTCGGTCGCGTAACACCGCTTGAAGTGCAAGTTGAAGCAATCGATCTCGCCCTTAGGCAAAATCCCGACGTGATCGTGCTCACGGGCGACTTTGTCTGCCATAGCGAGCTCTATTTGCATGATTTGACCGAATTGATGAAGCGAATTGATCGCCCTGCCTTTGCGGTTTTGGGCAATCATGATCATTGGACTAATGCCGACGCGGTACGAAAAGCGCTCAGTAAGGGAGGTATTGAAATTCTCGACAACAAGCACACAAGGTTACGCGTTCGCAACGAAGTGCTACAGCTGGTTGGCATCGATGATGCGTATACCAAACACGCTGACGTCGCCAAAGCATGCCGCGGCATGAAGAAGAATGTTGCAACCATAGGCTTGAGTCACATTGCAGAGCAAGCCGATCATCTTTGGCTCAAGCAGGTGCCGTTGGTTTTGTCCGGTCACACACATGCCGGGCAAATCACTGTCGCCGGCCTGCACGAACTCATCCTTAAAAAAGTTATCGGCCACAAATACATTCACGGCTTTTACGGCCGGCTGGAAAAAGGCCACCCGCACGGCGCGGTCTACGTTTCCGCTGGCATTGGCGCGGCCGTGATGCCTTTGCGCATGGGCGAAAAAGGCAAGCGCGAAGTCGCCATTTTCGAAATCGGCGCGAGCACCGACGGCTTGCCGGAACTCGATCTGCAAT
>CAZRSD010000163.1:0-4596 GCA_964602645.1 uncultured Myxococcales bacterium | reverse complement strand
CGCTTTTTGTCTGTCGAGAACTTCAATCTCTGCGAGTGATTCATCGACAGGAGCAGAGTCACGCATGGCGATGCATGGACCGAGGGTATCGCCATCTTCGACATGGTTATAAAGTTCCGCGAGCGGCACATCGACGGTCTTGCCCTGGTGTTCAGAATTGAAATGGCAGATTTGAATTCGCTCCGTCGCTTTTTGCTGATCAAGATCGCCAAGACCGTCGTTTTGGTCATCGATGTCGGCGAAATCACTCATACCGTCGTTATCAAAATCAAGTGTGAGCGCAGGGTTGATGGTTGGAAATGCTTGCCCGTTTTTGATGTCGATTTGACCTAAACTGATGCTGTTATTGAAAAGCACTTTGGGTAAGCGCAGTGTATTGCGCACGCCAACATCAGGGCTTTCTTCGTAGGTGAGGAGCGCTTGGCGGCCAAGTTCGTAATTGGAATGGACGCCTGCTTGAATGTCGTCGCTGCCATTGGCTCCGCGGTCGTGCGCCTCAAGAAAATGAAAGGCGTAACTTGCATTGCCCGGCAGTTGAACGCCAAAGCTGCCATCATCCGCGATACGCGAGCGGTAGCGCATGCCGTCGAGCGCAAGCGCCAAAACTTCACCGCTTTGATAACCGCCATTGGCAACTTGACCATTGATAATCCAATTGTCTTGATTTTGCCGAAGTCCTCGTGGTCTTTTGGTGTTGTCACCACCGCAGCCATTAAGGGCTGTTATCGCGAAATAAGCAAATACCAAAAATCGTAATCGTGCATGACGGTGCATGGTACCCCCGAAACCAACCGCGGCCGCATCTCGAAAATTATTACTACCGCATTGATTTTATCGGCAAAAAATAGAGTCTTTAACTGCAATGTATTGTATCAAGGGTCCAAGTTGTGAAACGGTGTGGCTTTTTAGAATCGAAATTGTCCTGGAGATAAGCTGAGATGGCACCAAAGAAGGTCAGCACCACAGAAAAGACGAGTGAGGATACCCTTGTGCTCGAGAAGGAGCACATCAAGGAGCCTCATCGCTACTCTATCGTACTCCACAATGATGACTTCACGACGCAAGAATTTGTTGTTGTGGTGCTCGTGAACTTTCTGCACAAGACTTCTGACGAAGCATATCACCTCATGCTTAAAGTTCATTTGGAAGGGAAGGCGAAGGTTGGCAGGTATACCAAGGACATTGCAGAGACCAAAGTGGCTATGATTACCTCTTATAGTCGGCAAAACGGCATGCCGCTTCTGGCCACGTGCGAGAGAGATTAATTTGGTTAATTGATGAGGAAGTCGCGCGGGTTTTAAAATCACCGCCTTAATTTTTAGTTAGGCATATTTTTGACCGGTAAAAAAGCAAGCCAGGCGCTTGCGCAATCGCTAGGATTACTCGGGAGGAGTCGTATTAAAGATGCTGAGCCATGAAGTGGAAAAGGTGGTGGAACGAGCGTTGAAGGCCGCGCAGGATCGAAGGCAAGAATTTGCGACGGTCGAACATCTTTGTTTCGCACTTTTTGAAAACCCACGCATCAAAGCACTCTTGGAACAAATAGGCGTAAGCAAGAAAGACTTGTGCAAACGCTTTTTGGATTTCATCGACAATCAAATTGAAGCACTGCCCGACGGCTCGCACGTTGAAACATTACCATCATTAGGCTTCCAACGTGTTTTGCAGCGCGCAGCCGTGCATATCGTCGGTGCTGGCAAAGAAGAAGTTTCCGTTGAACATGTTTTGGTTGCCGCATTTGATGAAGACGAAAGCTATGCAGTCTTTATGATGCAGCAAGCAGGCATCACCCGCCTCGATCTCATGACGGTAATTTCGCACGGCGATCTCAGCGAATTTCAAGATGACGACGAAGACGATGATGTGCCTGATGCTGAAGGAGGTGCAAAACCTCATCGCAAATCGATCTTGGCGCGATTCACCACGTGTTTAACTGAAGAGGCACGCAAAGGGCGCCTCGATCAGGTCATCGGGCGCGAAAAGGAATTGCAGCGTGCGATGCAGGTTTTATCACGCCGTCGCAAGAATAATCCGCTTTTTGTCGGCGAGCCCGGCGTTGGTAAAACGGCGCTCGCTGAAGGTCTTGCTATCCGCATCGTCGAGAATCAAGTGCCTGACTATTTGGCGAATGTAGAAATGTACTTACTCGACATGGGCGCGATGCTTGCGGGTGCTCGCTATCGCGGTGATTTTGAAAGCCGCATGAAGTCGGTGCTCAAAGCAATCGAAGCGCGCACCAATGCGATCATGGTCATCGATGAAATCCACACGGTGATCGGTGCGGGTGCAACGACGGGCAGCAGCATGGACGCATCGAATTTATTGAAACCAATTTTATCAAAAGGGCGTATTCGCTGCATCGGTTCGACAACGTACAAGGAGTACCGCACCTATTTTGAAAAAGATCGTGCGCTCGCTAGACGCTTTCAAAAGATCGATATTGACGAGCCATCAGATGAAGAATGTCTGCAGATCCTCAGCGGCATTAAGAAGCGCTATGAAGAATATCACGGCGTGTCGATCAGTGATGAAGCGATTAATCTCGCGGTAACCCTCTCGAAGCGCTTCTTGCACGAACGAAAGCTGCCCGATAAGGCCATCGATCTGATCGATGAAGCGTGCGCCAGAGCACGCCTTGTCATTGGACAAAAGGGTGAATCGCCAACACCGATTGTGATTGACGAAGCAGCCATCGAAGATGCCGTCGCAAGCATGGCCCACATTCCATCGCGAAAGATTAGTCACGACGATAAAGGCGTGCTCGCTCATCTTGAAGCCACGCTCAAGGCCCACGTGTTTGGCCAAGAGCGCGCGATTGAGGAGATGACTAATGCCATCCTCATGTCTCGCGCGGGGCTTCGCGACAAGGAAAAACCCATCGGCAGTTTTCTTTTCACCGGCCCATCTGGCGTCGGCAAAACCGAGGTTGCGAAGCAACTGGCGAATGCGCTTGGCGTAAATCTGTTGCGCTTCGATATGAGCGAATACATGGAGCGTCACACGGCAAGCCGCTTGGTTGGCGCGCCGCCAGGCTATGTTGGCTTTGACCAAGGCGGTCTCTTGACCGATGCGGTGTATAAGACGCCCTACGCGGTGCTCTTGCTCGACGAAATCGAGAAAGCACACCCCGATGTTTTCAATATGCTGCTGCAAGTCATGGACTACGGCAAACTCACCGACAGTAATGGTCGAACATCTGATTTTCGCCACGTGATTTTAATCATGACGAGCAATGTGGGCGCACGCGAACTTGAGCAACGCAGCATTGGTTTCGTCAGCGAAACGGCGCTAGCCAAAGACGATAAGGCGGTAAAGCGCCTCTTCTCGCCGGAATTTCGTAATCGCCTCGATGCTAAGGTTACATTTAGTAAACTCTCACCTGCAGTGGTGATCAAGGTTGTCGAGAAATTCATCGACGAGTTGCGCGCACAGGTCGCCGAGAAAAATGTCACCATCACCCTAAGCGATACCGCCAAGGCGCATCTTGCGAAAATGGGCTACGACCCAGCCATGGGAGCTCGTCCTCTTGCGCGCATCATCCAAGATCAGATCAAGAAGCCGCTTGCGCATGAATTGCTCTTCGGCAAACTAGTGAGCGGGGGCAAGGTCATTATCGATGTAGCGGATGAGAAGCTTGTGCTAACTTCGTGCTCGCAAAAACGGGATAAATGACATGCATTGTTTGCGATTGAAACCTAAAACGCCATACCCACGCCAACATTCACGATGGGAATAGCCTGATGCACGACGAAGCCAAGCATATTAAAATTGGTGCGGTTGGTTTTCCACGGCACTGCAAAATCGAGCGTTTCGTAGAAGGGCAGGTTCGCCAAAATGCCGAGGCCAAGCTCGAGGCGAAAGCCCGGTTGTCCAAATGAAAACGCATAGCCGATTTCAGGTTGTGCGAGCAGCGAAAGATTAACGTAGACCGGCGAGAAGGCAGTACCGATACCGCCCTTCATGGAAAAGTAGAAACCATCAAGGCCAGTTTCAACAAAACTGAAGCGAGGTCCGGCGAGCAAAAAGATTTCGTGATAGTTGGTCCACACTTTTTTCATGCGCACGGCGCTCGATTCAGAATAGAGCGGGCCCTTATCTTGATAGCTCTCGAAGCGGTATACAAAACCAAAGCTCACGCCCATTTTGTCGCTGACGCGCATGTGCCCGTCGAAGTGAAAAGGTAAAAAAATCAGATCGGGTTCTTGTTTCGCTAGAAATAATTTGTTTGCCGCAATGAAGCTTGCGGTTTCAAGAGCGTTAAACGTGACGGCAAATCTCGGTGCCGCAACTTGTTCTGCGGGCAGCGCTACTGCAGTCAGCATTACGACAAAAACGAGAACATTTTTCATGAGCAGTCTTCCGTCGCGTGGTTGAGGTGATGAAGGTGAACAAGTGGCGATGCTAAGGGGTTCCACTTGGGTAAAAATCGGTCCGTTGTAAGTTCATGCTTTGGACCAAGCCAATGGGCGCGTCCGCTATCCATAACCATGATATGATCGCCAAGGGCAAACGTCTCCGCAAGATCATGTGATATGAAGATCATACTAAAGCCGACGTCGTTTTTGAGGTTGATGATGAGCGCAATTAATTCACCCT
>CAZRSD010000162.1:0-4609 GCA_964602645.1 uncultured Myxococcales bacterium | reverse complement strand
CGCTTTACGACGGCTCATGATTTCAAGATCGGCGAAGTTTGCGACAACCACTTCGAACATGGCGAGCGACGAGCTTAGTGCTGCAAAGAGCAGTAAGACAAAAAAGACGACGGCGATAACCATCGAGCCCGGCAATTGTTCAAACACGTAGGGCAAAGTTTTAAAGATTAAGCCTTCGCCTGATTCAGGCGCAAAACCAAACGTGAAGATCATGGGGAAAATTGTGATCGCGATCAACACAGAGGCAAAAAGATTGGCGAGCACCACGATGCTTGCGATCTTGGGAATGTCCTCGTCCTTTTTGAGATAGGAGCCGTAGGTCAACACAGCACCATAGGCCAAACTGAGCGTAAAGAGCGCCAGACTTAACGCTTGCAAAACTCCTGTCGCCGAAAGTTTAGAAAAATCTGGGTAGAGCAAATAGTGCGCCGCCTCGGCGAAACCAGATAATTGCATTGAGTAGACTGCAAGACAGGTGAGCACGATAAAGAGACCCGAGGTCATTACCTTGCTCCACTTCTCGATGCCCTGCGCAAGGCCGCGATAGAGAATCAGCGCGTTGATGCCGATAAAAATCAATTGGAAGGTAATGTTGAGGCTGCCTGACTTGCGAAAGACGTCGAAACTTGCGCCGATTTCTTCGCGCGACAAACCTTGAAAAGCATCGGTCAACGCGAGCAATACGTAAAGCACGCCCCAACCCGCGACCACGCAGTACCAACCGAGAATGAGCAGCACCACGAACACGGTGAGCCAACCAACGAGCCCCCAACTCGAATCTTTGTTCGAGAAGATTTGAAACGCCGAAACCACGCCTTTTTTGCTCTCACGCCCAAGGATGAGTTCGCCAATGAAAAGCGGCAGACCGACCAGAAAATTGAAGAGTACAAAGAGCATAATAAAAGCGCCACCGCCGTTTTGCCCCATGGTGTACGGGAGCTTCCACATAGCACCAAGGCCGATTGCGGAACCGACCGATGCTAACACAAAGCTAATTTTGGAACTCCAGGTCTCACGTGCTTTTTCGCTCATATTTTCAACTTCCGCATATTTCAAATGTTACGCAAACGTGCCGAAATATAATTTTTCCCGCTACATTAATAACCCAGCCTTGAAAGTCACCTGGGGTACCGCGCTTGCGCGTGAAGCCATCGACCTGCTAAGAGGCGTGCATGCCGAACACTAAGCTAAAAAACTTCGCTAATTTCGTCTTGCAGCGCCTCGAGGAAACCTTTCCCGATGCCACAATCGAATTGGATTACCACAAAAATGACCCTTGGCAGTTGCTCGTGGTGGTAGCGCTCTCGGCGCAAACCACCGATAAAAAGGTCAACGAAATATCGCCTAGGCTTTTCGCGCGCTTTAAGACCGTGCATGACTTCGCGACAGCAACGCCTGAAGACATTGAGCCGTACATCAAATCGATAGGCCTCTTTCGCAACAAGGCGAAGAATCTCGTCGCTGCGGCACTCAAAGTGGTGCACGATTTTAAGGGCAAGGTGCCAAAAACCCGCGAACAGCTTGAAACTATCGCGGGTGTTGGGCGAAAAACCTCTGCCGTCATCGTCGCCAATGCCTTTGGCACACCAGCCATCGCCGTCGACACCCATGTTGCTCGCGTGTCATTTCGTTTGGGTTTAACCGGAGAGCATGACCCTGTTAAAATTGAAAAGGACCTCACGGCCCTCTTTCCACCGGAAAAATTGCTCAAGGCACATCACGCAATTATTTTCCACGGACGACGCATTTGCCACGCTAAAAAACCCCATTGCTCCATGTGTCCACTTGCAGGGCGATGTCCGCGGCACGGTGTTACCAGTTTTGAATGAGGCCTCGCAAGTCGTCGGGGAGCGGCGAGCGAAATGCGAAGCGACGATTGTGCAGCGTAAACTTAATTCGCGCTGCATGTAACGCGTGGCGCGTATGGGCAAGCTCTTGCAAGCCGTCGTCAAAACCGCGCGAAAGGCGGTCAAAAAATTCATCGGGTTTGCCATAAAGTTTGTCGCCGACGAGCGCATGCCCATGTAACGACAAATGCGCACGTATCTGATGTTGCCTGCCGGTTTTAGGGTGACACAGCACAAGGCTGCGATAAGTAGACGGATCACGCCACAGTGGACGCATCGCGGTAAGCGCCTCTTTACCGTCGGCATCTTCGATCATGCGAATGGCCACAAGCCCTCGCCCTTTTTGCAGGCCAAGCGGTATCGCTATCTGCGCCGGCTCATAGACAAGGCCTTCCACCACCGCAAGATAGGATTTAGCGACGTGACCGTTCATGAATGCAGTCTTGATGATCGATTCACTTGTGCGATTCTTCGCGCACACGACAAGGCCTGAGGTTTCTTTATCGAGACGATGGCACGGATTAATGCGCTTGCCATGATAATGCGTGCGCAACCAATGGGTCAGCGTCTTATAGAGGCAATTCGCCGTTGGATGAATGGCGAGTCCACAAGGCTTATCGACCACCAAAATGTCTTTGTCTTCATACACAATGCCGACGTGAAAGTCGTTGATGTCTTCCATGCGATCGGGCGCGAAGCGAAAGAGCGTCGCCTTTTGTCCCATGCGCACGCGGCTGGAAAGCTTTACGACCACCTTGTCATCGATCAAAAAGTCCTGCGCAAGAATGATGCGCTGCGCGCGCTCACGGGAAATCCTTCCGATGTGACGCTGCAAATATTGATCAGCCCGCAAGCCGTGCATCTCGGATGGCACCGACCAGTTCGACGAAACTCGCTTCAATGTTTCCATTTATTTATTGCACACTGCTTTGCGAAGGCGCAGCTCCCGTGTTTGATCGATCGACCATTCTTCACCGGCGACCAACGTCCCCGGCGCTCCGCGCGCGATGACTTCAAAACTCTGCTGCGACGGTTGCGAAAGATCGCTCACTATATAGAATTTTTGCGGCACCACAACGCGACGATCGGTCTTGATCAACTCGTCGAGCGACGCGAACCGTTCATACTCGGCAAAAAATAATTGCTGCGCGGTAAAAATTTCCTGCAAAGAAAATTTTGCTTCGCTTTGCATCGATCGACATTTAAATTCGTCGTAGCGAAGAGCGAGAACCACTAGAACCATACAAATTATAAAGACACCGATAACTAAATCTATTGTTCTAAGTCCTTTCCAAAAGCGTTTTCTCATGGCATACCCGACATCTGAATTTGTTGTTCCAGCAGAGATGGCTTGCTGAAGTTTATAGTAAGCGATTAGCTATTTTTTTGAACCGGTTCAAGGGAGCGAGCATGGCACAGTCGAAAGCGCCGCCGTTTACACTATATGAATACCGACCATCACCGTTTTGTGTTGCAGTTCGAATTGCGCTTAATGAGTGTGATGTAAGTTTCACGCCTCGTGAGGTCGATTACGATAAACCACGCACGGCCGCATTTCTCAAACGAAGCCCGTTTGGCACTTTGCCAGCCTTGGTTGAGCATCGCCCTGGTGGTGAACTCGCGATATTTGAAACCACTGCAATTCTTTTGTTTTTGGCAGAACGCTTTGAAGGCAATCCGCTCGCGTTTCATGATTTGTCGTCGAAAGCGCAGAGTTTGTCGTGGCTGAGCTTTGTTAGCACCGGCTTTGCCGTTCAATTATGGACGGCTCTTGAAGAAGCAAATCCAAACCAAGGTGCTGAAACGCGCAAGAGTGTCGTTGAACAAAAGAACGCCGAGTTTTTTAAGACGCTCGACATTCTCGACAATCACCTCGCCCGTCGCGCATTTTTGTCAGGGGACTATTCAGTTGCTGACACGCTCGCGACGCCATTGCTTGATCTGCTCGAGATGGTCAAAGGCATCGAACTCGATGCGTACCCACACGTGCTCTCGTGGCGTGATCGCTTGCGCGCGCGCCCAAGTTACAAGGGTGTGTGGCCGCACGAAAAAGAAGTAAAATAAGCCCGAAGTAGTGGCGAACTTATCCGTATCGCCCGATGCAATCCTCGACCTTGTCGAGGATTGCTTCTTTGGTAAGTCGATGATTTTCTCGACGATTTCAGAATAATTGTATAAATAAATTTTTCTTAACTAAGCAGTTTTAAGACTGGTTCTTGGCATAAGTTTCTATTCTGATAGTCATAGAGACATTTTTTGGAGGATTTGTTAAATGAAGAGTTTTCTGAAGTGGCTGATCATCGTCGCCGCGAGTCTCGTCGCCATTTTCGTTGTTGGCGGTTATCTTATTCCGCAACAATGGACGGTAACACAGACAACGACAATAGCTGCTCAAAACGACCTTATTTATGAGCAAGTCGCGAATCTGCGCAACTGGCAAAACTGGGCACCATGGAATCTTGAAAAGGATAAAACCCAAGTCTATTCATATAATGGTCCAGAGATTGGCGTCGGGGCCAAATGGCTTTGGACGAGTGAGAAAATGGGTAAAGGCTATCTCGAGATTAAAGAAGCCGATACCAAAGAAGGTATCACGTACGAACTCTTTATCGACATGAACAATATGCAATCAACCATGAAAGGTGTGATGGCCTTCACAGAAAAAGACGACAACACCGAAGTAACGTGGACTGATCATGGTGATTCAGGCTCGAACCTCGTTAAGCGCTGGATGTCATTGCTCGTCGGTAAAATGCTCGACG
>CAZRSD010000161.1:0-4616 GCA_964602645.1 uncultured Myxococcales bacterium | reverse complement strand
GCCGCAGGCGGCGTCGATGTCGTCGCCACGGGTCTTGCGGGTGAAGACGGACAAATGGGCGCGGTAGAGAATTGCGTGAAACATGAGCGTCGTTTTGTTGTCCGGCTTTTTGTAGGGCGACAATGGGTGCTCGTTAAATGGGATGAGATTGATTTTGCACTTCATGTCTTTGAGCAAGTTGGCGAGACGATAAGCGTCATTTTCGGTATCGTTGATGCCCTTGAGCAAGACATATTCAAACGTGATGCGCTCGCGTATCTTGAGCGGGAAATTCCGTGCAGCTGCCAAGAGCTCTTCGATGCGCCATTTATTGTTGACGGGCATAATGACGTTGCGCACTTCGTTGGTGGTTGCGTTAAGACTGATGGCGAGGTAAACGCCGGTCTTTTCGCCAAGCTCGGTGATCTTTGGCACGAGCCCTGACGTCGATACAGTGATGCGCCGCGGCGAAAAATCCATGCCGTCAGGGTGGGTCAAGAGTTCGATCGCCCGCACGACATTGTCGAAATTATGGAGCGGCTCACCCATACCCATGAACACTATGTTGTGGATGGGGCGCGCGTTGTCCTCGAGCAAAAGCGCTTCGCGGTCTGCGTTGGCGAGCACGTCTTTCGCAACCAGATAGACTTGGCTCACGATTTCCGCAGCTGTCAGATGACGAACGAGCTTGAGTGCGGCCGTTGCACAGAAGGTACAACCCATGGCACAGCCAACTTGGCTCGAGATGCAAATCGAATGGCGCCCCGGCTTTGCGGCATGAGGGATGAACACGCTTTCGATAGTGTGACCATCGTGGGTCGTAAACTGATATTTACGGGTGCCATCGCTGCTCACCTTAACCGCAGCCTGCGTCAGGTTGCGAAACTGATAGTGGCTATCAAGATACTCGCGGGTATCTTTCTTGAGGCTCGAAATTTCGTTGGTATTGACCGCACCCTTCTTATGGAGTGCCTGAAAGAGCTGCTTTGCGCGATAGCGCGGCTCATCGATATTCAAAAAAATCGGCTCAATTTCATCCGGCAATAGTTGCCTGAGGTCTTCTAACGTGATGGACTGTTTCGTAAGCATAGAATTCTCAACTAAGTGCTCTGAAGCGTATGCCATGGTTTAGGGCAGATAAAAATAGGGTGCCGCCATGAAAACGCTGGTTGCCGTCGCGCAGATGTGCACTACCAAAAGCAAAGCAGAAAATCTGTCGCGCGCCTTTTGGCTCATGGAACAAGCCTCGAGAGCAGGGGCTTCCTTAATCGGCCTGCCCGAGAATTTTGCGTTCTTGGGCGAAAACGAGCGTGAGACCGCTGAAGCTGCAGAATTTCTTGATGGTGCCACGATCACGGCATTCAAAGCACGCGCGAGGGACCTCAAAATCTGGGTCTCTCTCGGTGGCTTTCAAGAAAAGACCACAACACCGGGCAAAATTCACAACACCCACGTCGTCATCGATCACGAGGGCAACGTGCAAGGCGTGTATCGCAAGATGCATTTATTTTCGGTTACGTTGCCCGATGGCTCTGTCTTCAATGAGGCGAGCGCGGTTGTGCCTGGTCGCGATGTCGTGACGACCGAGGCGCCTTTCGCCAAGTTAGGGCTCAGCATCTGCTACGATGTTCGCTTTCCGCTTTTGTATCAGGCGCTCAGAACTGATGGTGCCGAGGTCATGCTCGTGCCTGCTGCATTTTCTCCCTGCACCGGCCCTGCGCATTGGGAGATTCTGCTGCGTGCGCGTGCCATTGAGACGCAATCCTACGTGCTCGCAGCTGCGCAAGCGGGCCGCCATAATGCCAAGCGATCGACCCATGGCCATGCTATGATCATCGATCCATGGGGGACCATTCTTGCCCAGTGCGGGCTAGAAAGCCATATGGCGCTTGGAGAAATCGATATCGCGTTTGCGAAAAAATTGCGCGCCGACATGCCCGTGGAGGAGCAGCGTGTCTTAGAGCCTGTTGTAAAAGTCCACCTGCGTCGTTGAAATACTCGCTCAGGTCGGTCATGTATGTTGCGTAGACACTCTCCCTTGGCAAGGTGTTGCGCCTAGCAGGTTGACTTTAAAAGTAGGCTCTAAGTTTGAGTATGAATCACCACAAATTCCTCGAGCGTCATGCGTTTTTGGCGCAATTTGCGTATCACGGCGCAACATTTTTTGGCGTGCAAGAGCAGCCCGGCCTTAAGACCGTGCTCGGCGTCTTGCGTACGCGGCTCGTCGTCGCAGCGGGGCAGGAGCCTCGTTCATTTGTCGTCGCGGCGCGTACTGATCGCGGGGTGTCGGCAAGCAAGAATTTTGTGACGTTTTATTTTCGCTCGCCATTTGATGAAGCAGCATTTCTCGCCAATATCCGTGCAGAGTATGACGATGGGCTTCTCGCCCTCGTGGTGAAAAAAGCGCCACACCAAATGCATGCACGCGCCAACGCCTTGGCGAAAACCTATCGCTATACGATTAAGGACGGTCGTTGTCGCGCAGAACAGCCCGACGACATGGTGTGGGAGATAGCACCCGTTCTTTCGATCGAAGCCATGCAAAGAGCCGCGCGTGATTTTGTAGGCGTCCATAATTTTTCATCGGTGCGCGGTGGCGGTTGTGAAGCTGGTACGGCAACGCGCGAAATTGTATCTATCGCGATTCATCGCACGCATGCTAGCTATATTTTTATCGACATCACCGGCACGGGATTCTTGCGCAAGATGGTGCGCAACATGGTGGGACTGCTCGTTGAAATCGGGGCAGGGCTTAGGCCTCACAACGTAGTCGCTGACATTCTCGCTGCACGTTCACGCGCGGCCGCCGGCATCACGGCCCCCGCGTATGGTCTTTGTCTCCTCGACATCGACTTCAAAGACTTGGATCAAGTGCGTTAGGCCGCACGCGTATGGAGCGCAAGCTCGGCTAAAAACTCATCGCCAATATCACGAACGATGCGCTCGCACTCTGTTTCCGACGACGCTTCCACCAAGAGGCGCGCCTTATTTTCGGTACCACTGTAACGCAGCATCACACGACCTTGCTCCTTGAGTGTTGCATTCATGGCGTCGATAGCCTGCATGGTCTTTGGCAATTGGTTGAGCGCTACCTTTTCGGTAATGCTAAAATTTTTCAGAATCTTTGGCGTTGGCTTAAAGAAGCTCACGAGCTCCGATACCGGCCGGCCGGTCTTTTTGAGAATACTGAGAAATTTAAGCGCCGACAAAACGCCGTCGCCTGTCGTCGAATGGGGGAACATAATGAGGTGACCGGAATTTTCGCCGCCAAAACTGAGGCCATCTTCAAGCATCTTTCGCGCAACCAGCTTGTCGCCCACCGACGTGCGCACCACGCGTATGCCATGCGGCGTCAAGGCATTATCAAGCGCAATGCTGCTCATGATGGTCGCAACCACGGTGTCATGTGCCAAAAGCCCATCGGCCTTGAGATCGATCGCAATTGCGGCAAGGATGGCATCGCCTTCAATAGACACGCCATGTTCGTCAACAAAGATCACCCGATCGGCATCGCCATCAAACGCGATGCCAATATCAGCCCTTGTGCGCACCACGTCGCTCTTAATTTTTTCCGGCGCTTCGCTGCCGCAATGCAGGTTAATTGCCTTGCCCGGCGCGAATTCGCCCACGGCACTGACACGCGCGCCGCTTTGTTCAATGATGTGCTGCGCCAATTGTGAAGCTGCGCCATAGGCACAGTCGAGTGCTATGTGAAGCCCCGAAAGATCAACCGACACAAACGCGCGCATGACCATGTCGCTATAGCGACGGCCCGCATCTTCGACGATGTGGAGCGCGCCCGGTTTTTCGCACACGGCGTAAGCGAGTTCATGGTAACCAAAATAGTCCTGCTCAAGCTCGCGCTCTTGGCTCTCGGTGATCTTAAAACCGAAGGGGTCAAAGAGTTTTAAACCATTGTCGTAATGTGGATTGTGACTCGCTGAAACCATGACGCCCAAAGCCGCACCCATTTCCCTCGTGAAATGTGGAACACCCGCCGTTGGCAACACACCGAGCACATGACAATCAACGCCCGCGGACAAGAAACCAGCGAGCAATGCTTGCTCAAGATAAAGCCCGGATGCGCGCGTGTCTTTACCGATCACCACCGATGCATAGGCAGATGGGCCAAAGAAACCCTCTTTAATGCGCTTTGCAAAAATGCGCGCCAAGCACACAAGCTGATCGGGACTCAAAATAGCCGACGAGCTATGTGCGCGAATGCCGTCGGTGCCAAATAACTGAGGTGTAGTCATCAAAAAACTCGAATTAAAAACGGAACGTAGATTTTGTTTCGGTGCACTGTTCATCGCTTTGCCAAAGAAATTGCAGAAGGACAATTGCTTAGGGGGCGGCTTTTCGGACCTTTCGGGGAAGAAGATTCTTAAAGCGATTATTACTACTTAACGCCACCAACTTGGGTTGACGAGCGCTATAAAGGCAACGAGCGCACCGTTCTTTGGAGAAGATATGAGCATTGTTGTGGTCGGCTCTATTGCGTTTGACACCATCAAGACACCATTTGGTTGCCGCGAAAAGTCATTGGGCGGTGCGGCGAATTATTTTTCGGTGGCGGCGCAGTTTTTTGGTCATGTGCAAATGGTCGGTATCATCGGCGAGGATTTTCCTGTAACCCA
>CAZRSD010000160.1:0-4620 GCA_964602645.1 uncultured Myxococcales bacterium | reverse complement strand
AGCGTTTATAAAACACATTTACTCGACGGAGACGAGCATGAAAACTCCTGAAGACCTAAGCTTTGACACCAAATGCATTCATGCCGGGCAAAAGCCGGAATCGGTGACCGGCGCCGTGATGACGCCGGTGTTTCAAACATCAACCTATGCACAAGAGAGTCCCGCGAAGCACAAAGGGTACGAGTATTCGCGCACGCATAATCCCACACGCAAGGCGCTCGAGGACAATCTTGCGGCGCTTGAGCATGCACAGTTTGGCTTTTGTTTTTCTTCGGGGTGCGCGGCAGCAACAGTGATCATGCTTGGCCTTAATCCTGGCGATCACGTCGTCGCTATGGATGATCTCTACGGCGGCACACGACGGCTCTTTGAAAAAGTGTTTGCACGCTTTGGTATTACTTTTTCTTTTGTCGATCTGAGCACTGCATCGACTCTTGAGCAGATGCTCACGAAACAAACTAAATTAGTATGGCTAGAGTCGCCATCGAATCCGCTGCTCAAACTGATCGATATATCCGCAGTATCAGCTATCGCAAACGCACATGGCGTGCAGGTTGCCGTTGACAATACTTTTGCGACGCCGGCATTGCAAAACCCTATTCTCTTGGGCGCGACGCTCGTGGTTCATTCCACCACCAAATATATCGGCGGCCATAGCGACGTGGTTGGCGGTGCCGTACTAACGAAGAGCACCGAGTGGGCCGAAAAACTCGCGTTCCTTTCGAATTCCATGGGCGGCACGCCCGGGCCTTGGGATTGTTTTTTGGTACTCCGCGGCATTAAGACCCTCCATCTACGCATGGCGCGCCATAGCGAATCGGCACTTTTGCTCGCTGAAAAATTGGCTGCGCATCCCAAAGTAAGCACCGTGTATTTTCCGGGTCTGAAGAGCCATCCCCAATTTGAGCTGGCCAAGCGACAGATGCGCGGGCCATCGGGCATGATCAGCTTCGTGGTGAAGGGTGGCGAAGAGCACGCGCGGCGAATTTGTGAACGAACTCGACTATTTACGTGCGCGGAAAGTTTGGGTGGCGTTGAAAGTTTAATTGAACACCCCTCTTCCATGACGCATGCAAGCATAGCTAAAGAAAAGCGCCAGGTTATTGGTATTGATGATGGTTTAGTACGAATATCGGTGGGAATAGAGGATAGCGCCGATCTTTGGAGAGACTTGGAACAAGCGATTGAATAATTTTTTTCGTCGACCTCAAAACAGTAGAGGCTTGACGAACCAAGATGTTGCGATATAGTGATAAGCGATTAAGAATCGTCAAAACACAATAACTTTATATTTGGTGTAATGCGGAAATCGGAATTTGGAGAATTTTATGTCAGCTAAGAAACAACTAAGACGTTCGCTCATCTCGTTCAAGGACATTCAAATCGCTTACTTATTGGACGACATCGCCGGTGTTGAGAAGCTTATCAACGGCCGCAAGAATCCTGGTCCTTTGCTTCGCCGTGCTCTTAAAGAATTGCTCAAGGCTGGTAAGAAAACCGATAGCCTCGAAAAATATATCTTGGCCAATCATGGAACTGGGACGCGTGGTCGTTCGATCCCTATCTCGGGTCAAGAACGCGTGTATCGTGCACAAAAGCTTGCCGCAGGAACGGCATTTTTGCGTTTACCGCTAGCTCCTTTGGGTACCCTGAAGGGCGGTCGCGTGCGCGTGCTGTTCGAAAATGATCGCATTGTGGTTAAGAACGACAACAAATAGTCGTTTTGTTTTGTAGTATTGTGTTCTAGCTCAGACCGATTTCGCCGGCAAATAATCATTTTCCGGCGAAATTGGTCTGTGTTTATTTAAAGGGCGCATCATCGAGGTCGTTGTGATGTTGCTCTTGAAAAAGGCGCTTAATCAAGGCGCCATTTTTTTTGCCCAAGGTAGCCTCGTGATCGACGATCAGCAGCCGCTCGCGATACGCTTGTAGAAATTCGCTTAACTGAAACCAAAAGCGTGCAACGCATCGTTCATAGCGCCCCGTATTCGTGTTAATGCGCCCTTCTCGTCGTAATGCAAGTTTACTGAGATGCATTGCCACAATGACCGCTGGCATAGTCCCAGTCTGCATGGTCTTCTTAAGCATCGGCAATGCCTCTTCAAGCACGCGCGGCACGAGAACCACGACGTGACCGGTGAGCTGTTCCGCCGGGTTCACATCCGCCGGATCCTGCGCGAGAACAATTACGATATCGTCCCGCGCACACGCCCTTGTATATACGGGCGTCTCGTCATCTTCAACAAAACAAATTGTCGTTCGACTTTTGAGTGATGATGAAATCTCCGCGCCGTGCGAATCACCCAAAAAATATGTTTCGATTTGCCGCGATATCTGCCGAATAAGTTTTTCTACTCGATTGAATAAGAACTTCATAAAAAAACCACTATACGCAAAGTATTCCATGATGTATGACGTGGCCACGAATAAATAGGTGCAAGTTTTTTCACCAACATTTTGAGTCAGTGACTCAAGCAGCAATGGAAAGCCAGATATGAAACCACTGCAGGACCCGAAGGCGCAATGCCCGGATGTTATCCGCAAAGACCTTCAAAATATGATCACCGACGCGTTGCTTGAGAGATTTTTGAAGCGACTCAATACGGGTGAGGACATCTTCGTAAAAGGCTTTACGGGTTTTGAATGCGCGTTTTTAGAAATCGATATTGGCGTCGACAGCAAGATGCATCACTTCGAGTTCTTCACCAAGAATTTGCGTGGCGACGAACTTGATGGCGCGCTTGGCCTTTTAGTTGATTATGCCGACGGCGTGCTCGAAGAGTTCTTCCGCTTCAAACGCAATCGGTATTTCCCCATCGATTTTGTGCAACGTGAATACGACGGGCATCCAGTATTTGCTCGGCACGAACTAAAAAATCTCAAAGCTGATCAGCTGGGTGATGCGCTTTTGAAGAAGAGCTAGCATACTCTTGCGACGATACCCACGCACGTATTTGAAAAAGAAATGCGTGTTCCTTTTCTTGAGGCCTTCCTTTTAGCATTTAAATTTTGCTATTTTTCAGTTGACGTGCGTTGCAATTTTTATTTCTTGCGAAAAGAAACAACCAACGCTAATAGGAAAGCAATCATATTTAAGCTTAGGGAGATTTTTCTTTATGAGTGAGTTAGAAGTAATTGCCACCTTTGACACCCCACAGACGGCACGATCGGGTGCAAAATTACTCAACAGCTGGTTCTCTTGGATCATGGAAGGTTCAAACGATGATACCGAGGAAATTGACGCCTTGTTCGAAGATTTTGGATTGTCTTTCGATGACTATTTGATAGACCGCGATACTGATATTGATTGGGGCGAAATACCAGAAGCTCATCTCGAGGGTAATAAGATCGTCGTGGGACTCGACTCAAAGACTGGTGTCGATACCATTCGAGAACTTTTTGAAGCCATGGGCGCCTATGACGTAACGGTCTATGGCGAGGATGACTGATCCATGCAGTCTCGTAACGCCTGGTGGAAAAACCTCCGTTCATATGGCCACTGGGCGTTTTATGTAGCGCTGTCGACACAACTTACTATGTTTGGCTGCTCCCCGAACAAAAGCGATTCTCGTGCGCCTACCACGAGTGAAGAAATATGTCATGTCGACGGAGACTTTGAGCTCGACGAAGAACTCGAAAAAGCCGAATTACGTTGTCATGGTCCCAGTAATGCCCACCTACCGGTTCTTTATGCGCACTACCTCGGTCATCAATCGAGCGAAGAGCTGTGCACGGAAGATTCAATTTTGGAGCCCGGCGGCGCTATCAGCTGCGCACCGGGCCCGGTATTGTTGCAGCATGGCAATTCTGTCGACGCGCGCGAGCGCGAGTGGGTTTTGCCAAGCTTGCCCGATTATTTCGCGTGGCATCTCAATGGTCGCACGAGTATCGACGAAATGATCTACATCGCCAACGCCAATGGCTTTCCCATTAAGTCGCAATCGATCAAACTTGAAAACGAGCACGACGCGACACTCGTCTTGTTCCCGAAAACGGCGCTCTCGCCTGGCGCAAAATATTATCTGTATTTGGTACGCACCACCAAAGATGCAACCCAACGTTGGATTCAGCCTATTACGATGATGGTGAGTAACTAGGTATCTTCACGACAAAAGCAACTCCGCACGGCATCTCTGCGTGCGGTGTCAACTAGAGCGAACGTTTCGCTTGGAGCTAGCCCGGCCTACGTACTACTTGGGCTGGCTTAAAACTGACTTCGTCGTCGTCAGGATCGTGCTCGGGCTCATCTTCATCATCATCTTTGATCCTGCCGGCAACTAATTCTTGAACGAAGAGCAAATCAGCCGGTGGGAATTTGCGATCGGCAAGACTTTCGATATCGGCCCATTCCATCGCCTTTACGTCGAGCGCGCGTGGCGTGCCCTCGGTAAGTTTGCAGCGAAAGATCAAGAGATGCACTTCACGCGAACCATAGCCGTGGCGTGTTTCAAAACAGCACGATCCAATTTCTGCTTCTACGCCGAGTTCTTCACGCAGTTCGCGTGACAGCGCTTCGACGTCTCCTTCGCCTTCTTCAACTTTGCCGCCGGGAAACTCCCACGTCAAACCCAGATGGCGTCCTGGCCAGCGTTGCGTTAAAAGAACCTTTCCGCCCTTCTT
>CAZRSD010000159.1:0-4630 GCA_964602645.1 uncultured Myxococcales bacterium | reverse complement strand
GCGCGTACATGATACGCCCGCGCAAGCTTACGGTGCGGTTTGGCAAACCACTCACAGTTATCGACTGGCTTTCATTTGACGAAAAGAGCGATAGAAAGGCTGTGTTTAACGCCTACCGTGAAACCACAGTGGAACTCGAAAAACGCGTCCGCGCGATGATGGATTCAGGAGAGCCATGATGGTCCGACATGCCTTAATCACCGGGGCTTCATCAGGATTGGGTGAAGCGCTCGCAAAACGCTTGGCGCTGCAAGGCTTCAATCTGACCTTGAACGCTCGTCGTCTCGAACGCCTTCTCGCCGTGCGCGACGATATCAAACGCGCGCACCCTAAGATCGACATCATGCTCGCGGCCGGCGATGCCGCCGACAAGCAAACCTGCCATGCCATGATCGAAAAGAGCATGAATCACTTCAAGCGTCTCGATGTTGTCGTTGCGAACGCTGGGCAAGGCATGTGGACACGTTTTCGCGACGTGGCCGATCCCGATGAACTGCTCGATCTCATGCGCGTCAATTACATGGGCGTAGTCTATGGCCTCTATTATTCGCTCGCGTATTTGCGAGAAACGCGCGGATCCTTTGTTGCCGTGTCGTCGATTCAGGGCGTGATACCGGTCGCCTATCACACGGGTTACGTCGCGTCGAAATACGCTGTTAACGGCTTCATCGATACTATGCGTCTTGAAGAGCCTGATGTGCATTTTCTCCTGGCGTTGCCGTCGTGGATATCGGGTACTGAGCTGCGATCTCACGCGCTCGGTGGCATTGGGCACGATGCTATTCGTGTCAACCCCAAACATGGCAAGAGCGCTGTGTCGGCTGAAGATTGCGCAAATCAAATTGTCTATGCGCTGAAGGAGCGTGATCGCGAGGTCTACATACCGAGAAAATTCTCATGTGTGCCGCTGTTGCGTCAGGTTGCCAAAAAGACCTTCGACCGCGTCGTGCTGAACAAGGTCAATACGCAGCTAAAAGATTCCCATTAGGTCGCCAAACGTGTCGCCGTTCTGATAGCCATGAGCGTTGATAAGGAACTGGCGAGTCCTTTGCCGACGATGTCGTGCGCGGTTCCATGCGCGGGGCTTACGCGTAAATGCGTGAGCCCGAACGTTACATTGACGGCACTCTGCTCTGCGAGCAATTTGTACGCACCAAGGCCCTGGTCATGAAAGGGCGAAATCACAACGTGTGGCGGTTGTGCTGATTGAGCGCCATAGGCGAAAAAGCCATCAGCAGCGACGGGGCCGCTTACCTTATAGCCGAGTTGTTGTGCCCGCTTTATCGCCGGCATGAAGATCTCTTGCTCTTCATCACCGAGCAAACCTGCTTCGCCCGCATGAGGATTGAGGCCAAGCACGGTAATAGCCACGTCATATGGATCCTTTTTATGTGAGAGCCCAAAATGTTTGGCAACAGACTTGATGTGATTGAGCAGAAGATCTTCGGTGATGGCGTCGGCAACCTTGCGCAAGGGCAGGTGCGTGGTGAGCAAGCTCAACATGAAAGGACCGCCGAGAAAAGCCATGAATGGCAGGTCTTCGGTGCCAAGATGATGCGCAAAATATTCTGTTTGACCGGGAAATGGGCCATGTCTCACGTGCGCGAGGGCGGCTTTTTCGATAGGTGCGGTGACGATCGCGTCGACCGTTCCTGTATGCGCGAGGGCAACGCTGAGGTCAAGAAAACTAGCTTGACGTTGGGCGAGTTCTTTTGCCTGCACATCGGGAAAAAATTTTAGCACGAGGCCATGAGGAAGATGCCCCCGATGATGCTCGATGCGAGCGCTTACTCCCGCGCGTGCACAACCAAGTTCGAGCGAAGCGCGGTCGCCACACCAATAAATTGCGAGACTTTCTTGTGGACTTATGCTCTCAAGCGCTTTAACAAGGACCTCAGGTCCGATGCCGTCTTCGGCACCAGGCGTGAGCGCTAATCTGATCAGGCTACCTGCCATCTTACTCGAGCTCAATTTTTTTGGGGTCATGCGGTTTTTTCGTAAGCAAAAGGGCGCTACGTTACAAGGTGGGGGACCGCTTTATTTGAAGCTTTCGGAGTTGATACATGCTTCCTGAACTATTTCGAATTCCATTTCTCGATTTGCCAGTGCACACCTATGGTGCGCTCTATGTGACCGGGTTGCTCGTAGGCATGTACGTCGCGTTTCAACAAGCGAAGCGTGGCAACAAATATCATAACGACATTCTCGATTTTGGTTTTTGGGCGCTCGTGGGCGCTTTAGTTGGTGCGCGCATTCTCTTTATCGTTGTCGAGTCGCATTATTATTTTGTCGAAAATCCCTTCACCGAAATTCCACAGCTCGGCATTTCCATTCCAACCATCTTTGCCCTGTGGAAGGGTGGCTTCGTATTTTGGGGTGGTGCTGTCGGTGGTGCTGTTGCGCTTGTCATCTTCTGCAGGAAGCGAAATATCCCCATGGCTGAGCTCGCCGACATTTGCGCACCGGGCCTAGCGCTCGGTCACGCCGTGGGGCGTCTTGGGTGCGTCGCGGGCGGCTGCTGTTTCGGCTACGCTACCTATCATCTCGACGCTGCTGGTCGCGTTATCGCCGATACACCACTTGCCATCGCGTTTCCCGAAGGCTCCATCGCCTATGGCTCGCTGCTTGGCCAAGCAAAAAGCCAAACACTTCAGCTCATGCAACAGCTTGGTACCACGGTTCCGCTGTTCCCGGTGCAGATCCTCGAGTCCATAGGTAACGTCGCCATTTTCTTTATTTTGATGTTTTTGATTCCGGTCAAACGCGCGCATGGCCAACTTGCACTCATCTATTTCATTCTCTATTCCGTGATGCGCTCGATCGCCGAGACATTTCGGGGTGACTCAGCGCGTGGCTTTGTCATAGAAAATCTGTTATCAACGAGCCAATTTATTTCTTTGATTATGTCGATAATGGCTCTGGTCATGATCGTGGTACTGAGCAAACGCCAAAAGTCTTTGTCGACACAAAACTAATAGCATTTGACGCCAAAGCACGAGCGAGCGTTTGTATGAAGCAATATTTGGAACTCCTGGAACATATTGTGCGCAACGGAGTAGAGAAGACCGATCGCACGAATACCGGCACGCTCAGTGTATTTGGCTATCAAATGCGTTTTGACTTGACGCGCATGCCACTCGTCACCACGAAGAAATTGCATCTCAAGTCAATTATCTACGAGCTTTTGTGGTTTCTCAAAGGAGACACCAACGTCAAATTTCTGAACAACAACGGCGTCACCATTTGGGATGAATGGGCTGATGAGCATGGTGACCTTGGACCGGTCTATGGCGCGCAATGGCGTCGATGGCCTTCGCCCGACGGGCCCATCGATCAAATCGCAAACCTCATCAACGAAATCAAGGCGAAGCCAGATTCCAGACGAATGGTCTTGAGCGCATGGAATGTCGCGCAATTGCCAGAGATGAAGCTGCAACCTTGCCACGTACTCGTGCAGTTTTACGTTGCGAACGGTAAGCTCAGCTGCCAACTTTATCAACGTAGTGCCGACGTTTTTCTTGGTGTGCCATTCAATATTGCCTCGTATGCGCTGCTCACCTATCTCATCGCGCACGTGACGGGATACCAGCCTGGCGAATTCATTCACACGCTCGGCGATGCGCATCTTTATCTCAATCACCTCGAGCAAGCGAAGCTGCAACTTTCGCGCCCACCGTTGGTGCTTCCTACCATAAAGCTCAATCCGGCGATAAAGAACATCGATAGTTTCACGTTTGCCGATATCGAGATTGAACATTACCAATCGCATGCGCCTATCCGCGCACAGGTTGCGGTTTAAATGGATATCATCTTTATCGTTGCGATGAGTGAGAACCATGTCATTGGAATTCACGGACAGCTGCCATGGCGCCTCCCCAACGATCTTAAGCGCTTTAAAAAGCTCACCATCGGTCAATACGTTCTCATGGGGCGCAAAACCTTTGATTCGATAGGCAAGGCGCTTCCCTCACGCCATAATTTAATTTTGACGCGCGATCAGGACTTTTCTGCAGACGGTGTCGAGGTTGTTCATGACAAAGAAACTATTCTGGCCCGCGATTACAACCAGATTTTCGTGATTGGTGGCGAGGAAATCTTTCGCCTCTTTTTGCCTGAATGCACGCTGATACATCTCACGCTCGTGCACACCCACATCGCTGGCGACGCATTTTTTCCTCACGTTCGCGGCTTCGTTCTTAAGTCACGTGAAGACCACGAGAGCGATGAACACCATCAGTATCCCTACAGCTTCTTGAAATATGTGAAGGAAGCACCCAAAATCGGTCTCGCTACAAATTCGACACATTAGTTGTCGGAGCCGTTTTTAGGGGCTCATGTGATCTTACACCGTTCCCAAAAATCGAGGGGAAGCCGCATCTTGGTAGATTTTTCAAAAATTCCCACCCAGAAATTACGTGAAAGGATTTCTCGCGAACGTTAAACCCCGCCGTTCAAAGAACAGACCGGAGGCGCCTCATGTGGAAAGTGGGAAGATATACAAACGACAAGTGGAAGCCAAGAGTCCTTATTTGCGATCAAGATTCCCACGTCGGAGGCGTTTTAAACGCATACCTCTCGTCCGTGGGTTTTCACACTGAGCAAGCACGAAGTAGTTTTGAATGTATTGACC
>CAZRSD010000158.1:0-4662 GCA_964602645.1 uncultured Myxococcales bacterium | reverse complement strand
GGGTAAGGATCTGGCACACCCAGGCAAGTACTGGCTTTCTCATAGATTGCTCGGGAATAGTTGGCACTATTTGTGCGTTCCTACCCGGAAGGGTTAGGAAAACTCCATGCCAAGCCAAAAAGTCTTAATTGTCCTCGTGTACCTAGGCGCGCTTATGCACGCGCGTGCAACATGCGCCGAAGCGTTTGGTAACAACTCGGTGACCATCCCCCGCGTGGGCATGGCATTTTTTGACACGCCCGTGCTCTATCACAAAAAACCATGGGGACTTTCACATCAGTGGACAGTGGGCTCGTCGTTCATGCAAGCCATCAATTACCGCTGGTGGTGGCTGGCTGAAACAAGCATTGGCTTTGGCAAGCTCACCGACAGCGCGCACCCATACATCGGGTCATTCAACGGCGGGGCCGGCATCAGGTTTAATATTTTCGAGGGTGATGTTCGCCCGCATATAAGCATGCTGCTCAACTATCTTCATTTCCTCGGCGATGGTGCCAAGGATTTACCGCTCAATTTGGGTTGGCCCATTTTCGTGGGACTGCGCCCCACCGTGGGGCTAGAATGGCTGTTCTATCCAGAGATGGCATTAGCAATCGAAGGCGGCTATGGCTTTTACCTGAACATCAACGAGCCATTTCGGCAGATTTTGTACACGCACGCGTCGTTCGCTATCTACTTTTAAGCGGAATCTAGGATTTTCTTCGTAAGCCTACGAGACCGTCGTCACGCTTAAAGATTTTTTTGTCGCACGGCGATTTGCACGAAAGAAATGATTTTTTGGTGAGGCTGCGAACCAACACCCACATTGCCCAAAAAAGCGCGAGCAATACTATCCATTGGTCAAATATATCCCACATAACACCCTCTAGGCTAAGCCAGCCGCTTTGCCAACAAGATAGACTAAGACCGATAACACATAGCCGCTACCGCTCATAATCACAAATTGTAATAAGGGCCATAAAACCGAGCCCGTCTCTCGCTTGGTGGTGGCAAGCGTGCTTATGCACTGCATCGAAAGCGTAAAAAATATTAAGAGACAAAATCCCGAAAGCGGCGAGATGTGATTCCTAAACGCATTCTTAAGGCCTGTATCGTGTTCGTCTGTTGTCGACAAGCCATAGACGACCGCCATCGTCGACACAAAGACTTCACGTGCGAGAAAACTTGCAACAATACCGATGCCAGCTTGCCAATCCAAACCCATGGGTGACACCAGCGGTTCGATCGCACGGCCAATTACACCGGCATAGGTATGAGACAGGTCCGCAGAAGCATCGATCGCGACGGGCGCCTTATGTTCTTGCGGCGAATACGGTTCAAAGCGAAACAAAGCCCACACGATGATGGTCGAAGCTAAGATCACACTGCCCACGTCGCGCACGAAGAGATACATACGATCGAAGACGCGTTTGACGACGGAAAACGGATTTGGCCAACGATACGGCGGCAATTCAATGGCGAGGCTTTGTTGCCCATCGGCCTTGAGAATCTTCGAAAGCACGAATGCCGCAATAAGCGACGCGATGAGACCTAGCGCGTACATGACAATGAACATGAGTGCGCCCACGTCGACAACGCCAAAAAGTGGCGGATACGCGGAGAAGATTGCGCCGACGATCAGCCCAAAGACCGGCAATCGCGCCGAGCAGGTGAGAAATGGCGTGACCAAAATGGTAATGAGGCGTTCCTTGCGATTGCCGATCGTGCGTGCCGCCATGATTGCTGGCACTGCACACGCAAAGCCGCTCAACATGGGCATCAGCGAACGTCCGCATAGGCCTGCGCGCTTGAGCGCTTTGTCCAGAAGAAATGTTGCGCGTGCTAAATAACCGCTATCTTCGAGCACCGCGAGCAGCAAAAACAAGAGGGCGATCAGCGGCAGAAAGGACAAAATGCTGCCCACACCTTCGAAAATGCCGTCAACGACAAGCGACGTTATGATGGATTGCGCCGGCATGAAACTACGCACCATATCGCCAACGAAAGCGATGCCCTGCTCCATGATGTCGGCGAGTGGCTGGGCCACAAGAAACATGCCCTGCAACATAAAGACAAAGAGCGCCGTCAAGAAAACGGTACCGACGACAGGTTGCAGCACAATGCGATCGACGAGATCGGATTTGGCGCGGGTTCGATCGCTTTCAGGGCGAAGATCTTTAATCCAGTCATCGACTCTCATAAAACGCTGCTCAGGAATTTCGACAACGATTTCATCGAGAATTTTCCGCTCTTCGTCGGTGAGTTCAAGATGTTCAAGATCGCTCAAGCTCTTACGCAGGCGCCCACGTTTGGCGAGGCTATAGCAAAATATATTGTGATTTCTAATGAGGTCGGTGCTATTGCGCGCATGCGGCGGCAAGGGCGCTTTGCCTACGCGCGCGAGCTTTTCTTGCAGGAGCGCGTTCCGTGTCGCGCATAAGAGTGGCGTCTCTTTAGCGTGAGGTCGAAGTGAGCCTGCTAAAACACCGTCGATAATGCTCGTGAGTCGCTTGATGCTGGCTTTATCGTTGGCGCTTACCGGTACCACCATGCTACCAACGCTTTTCGTGAGCGTCTCGACCGCATGCTTCTGCCATTGTGGCGAGCGCTGGTCCACCATAGACAAAGCGATAATCGCCTTAAATCCAAGTTCAATGATCTGCGAGTAGAGATAAAGCCCACGACGTAATTCGGTGCAATCGATCACAACCACGACGAGGCTGTGCTTGCGAAGTTTGCTGATGTCACCAAACAACGCGCGCACGGTGAGTTCTTCTTCTTCGGAGGCAGGAATGAGGCTATAAGTTCCCGGCAAATCAACGACAGAAACGCGCTCACCGACAAAACGCGTAATCTCACCCACTCTCGCTTCAACCGTTACGCCAGGATAATTGGCAACTTTGGCATTGAGTCCCGTGAGCGCATTGAAGAGCGTGGTCTTGCCGGCGTTTTGATTGCCCAGCAACAAAATAGGTGATGTCATTTATTTAGCTTTTGGCCTCACTGGTTGAAGCACCGCCATGAATTCGCTCGCAAGCTCGTCACCGATACAAAGCCTGCTGCCTTTGAGCGCGAGTTCGATCGCCCCAAAAACCGGTGCCTTGTGCAACACGGTGAACTGCGCTCCCCGACATAAACCCATTTCCAAGAGCCGATACACATCGGCTTTCATGGGAGAAAGGCAGCGTGAAATATAGCCGGTCGCGCCTAAGGGCAGGCTCTTGAGCGCAATTTCTTCCATGATGACCTCATTGGTTATTCTCTACCGCAGTTGCAAATCATTCTCAATTACGCAATACCGGAACACCGACAACGGCCTGGACAAAAACACCACGCTGCGCCAAAAAACTCCTTAACTGTTAAGGGAATTTTTATGGCATTACGCTTATCGATGTTTCGCGTACTATCAAACTTTGGCATGATTTTGTGCTTCGTCGGCACAACTTCGTGTCAAAGAAAACCTGCACTCGCCCCCTCAGCCGACCCGTTCTCGGCAATCGAAGCGCCACCGATGGGTGGCGACACGTACAACGATGAGCTCAAGCGTGAGCTTTCTATCTTGGAACGCGTGCTCAACAATAAGATCGAGCCCGCACAACTGGCGCGCGTGAAGACCGCGCTCATGACCGGCAATCAAGAGGCGATCCCCAAAGATAAAACCAGCGATGAAACTTACCTCGCCAAAGTTTTCTTGACCCTGCCTGAGCTTGTGCATCCGCGTGAGCTCCTCAGTGAAAATCGCAAGCTCTGGCTCACCGCCAAATTTCTTTTCTTGAAGCGGCGCTTTGTCGAAGCCGCCATGAAAATGACCACCGTGCTCAAAAGCGAGCCCGATTTTGTCGAGGCGCGCAACTGGCGTGCGCGCGCCATCTTCTTTTTGGGCAACCCTGACCTCGCGATTAGCGAACTTGAAACGATCATGAAACGATACCCAGCGAAATCATCTGAATCACTCGATGCGCTCTATTTGATCGGCGCGATTATCTACGAATCGAATGACAACGAAAAACATCGCATAGCGACGGGCATACGCGCATGGGAGCGCTATTTGGAAGTAGCCGAACCGAGCCCAGACATGAAGTCCGAAATTCTTCAAAGCCTCGCTGAGCTCAAAGTTCGCCATGAGGGCAAGGCCAAGCCCGCGCCATCGATTGACCCGTTCATACCAAGCGAAGGCAATACCGCCGAGAAAAATGCCATTTTGGTCGCCTTTGCCAAGGATGAGTTGGGGCTTGCGTTGGAACTCGCCGACAAATTTTTGAAGAAGTCTTATGACAACGCCATCGCCGTGGTAAAAGCGCGCATTCTCTTCAAAAACGGCCGACTCGATGATGCCGCTGAACTGTTCTTGGCGATCGTGACAAAAGATAAGACCTATGCACCCGGCTATCACTATCAAGGCATGGCGTTCATGTTGAAGGGCGAACCTGAGCATGCGATTGCATCGTGGCAAAAAACCGTGGCGCTCGATCCATCTTACGCACATGCGCATGGCCTGGTGCAGCGTATTGCGGTTGCGCAAAAAATGGTCGGCGACAAGGGAAAAGGCGGCTGACATCGCGACATCTCGCGTGCGTTGCCCGGTTGCAAATACGTTTCGATCACGCCATAGGGGATTGCTAAGTTAAGATTTTTTTGGCTTGTTTCCGATTGGTTTTGTGGACAGCTGGCCGAGCGGCTGAA
>CAZRSD010000157.1:0-4800 GCA_964602645.1 uncultured Myxococcales bacterium | reverse complement strand
CACCATTTTTGCGGAAGTGCCAAGGTGATGCCTACCTTGAGCAGTAGCAGCGCGAGCGAGATGAGAGGAATTACAGGCACTGCAGGGCATCTATTTTCATTAAGGACTGTCCTCCCGCCTTTTATGTGGTGCAGTCACTGGTACCATAGCTAGCGACGGAGGGTACGATGACGAAGAGAATCTCCATGATCGCAAGCGCCTTCATAGGCCTCATGCTTCTTTCTGCTGCACACGGCTGTAAGCGCGGCGATACCAATCCCGCGTCGCCCGATGTGAAAGCAGGTGATGCGGTGATCTCATGCAATATCGACGCAGATTGCACCGTCGTAAAAGATGGCTGTTGTGGCTGTAATGAAGGTGGCAAGCAGTGCGCCATCGCGACGAATGCTGTTGAAGCCTGGCTCAATAATCTGTCGTGTGACGATACATTTTGTGCTCAAGTCATCAGTCGCGATCTGAGCTGTTCACAAAAGCCAGCCTGCGTAGCCGGCCGTTGTCAGCTGAAATAAGTGCGACGTGATACAGCGCTAAAATATATAGTTAATCGAGCGATAGAATGGCGTCATGAATGGCTAAGTAGAATTGGTTCCCGCTGCGGCTTGACCGATCTTGCGTGCGTAGTAGGTCAATCTCTGAAGAGAGGATGCAGGTTATGGGAAGAATTATCGAGCTTAGTCAACATGTCGCTAATCAGATTGCGGCCGGCGAGGTCATAGAGCGACCAGCGTCGGTCGTTAAGGAATTGGTTGAAAATGCGCTCGATGCCGATGCCAAAAATATAGAAGTGCGCATCAAAGACGGTGGCTTTGCGTATATTATTGTTGCCGACGACGGCAGCGGCATGGACGAAGATGACGTCAAATTGGCCGTCAAGCGCTATGCCACGAGCAAATTAGCGACGGTCAGCGATCTGCATAGCTTGAGCACGTTTGGTTTTCGTGGCGAAGCATTGCCGTCGATCGCGTCGATTTCGATGATGTCGATCGCAACCAAGATGGCGCATCAAGAACTCGGTGTGAAGGCGCTCATCGACGCCGGCACGCTTCGTGATGTCTATACGGCACAGACTGCTTTGGGCACACGCATTGAGGTGCGCGATCTATTCTATAATGTACCCGCACGACTTAAATTTGCGCGGTCACAGCGGGCAGAGGCAAATGAAATTGATCGCCTCATGCGCACGTTTGCGTTTGCGCATCACAACATCGGCTGGAAGTTTTTTGTTGACAATCATCAGGTCTTTTCGGTGAGCAATGAACAAAGCGAATTGTCGCGCGCATCATTGCTCCTGGGGCGCGATACCGAAGGTCATCTTTTTCCCTTTTCCGCGGTCTCCGATGTCATCGAGGTGACGGGAGTGCTCGCGTCGCCGTTGGTGATTCGCAAAGATTCTCGCAACATGGTCTTTTTCGTCAACGACCGGATCGTCTCCGACAAAAAGCTTGTTGCCGGGGTGAAAACAGCGTTTCGCAGCCTGCTCGAAGTGGGGCGTCACCCGGTTTGTGCGCTCAAAATTGCGGTTGCCCCTGATCTTGTCGACGTCAATGTTCACCCGCGCAAGGCTGAGGTTCGCTTTAGCGACGAGCGCCGCGTCATGGGCCATTTGATCGGCATGGTGAATGAGTTTTTGTCGAAAACGCCGTGGCTTAATGGCGGTCTGCGACCTTCATCACTTCCTACATATATGCCGCCTGCTGCATCTTCATATCAACGCGAAGATTTCGATTATCTTTTGGCGCCGCGCGAGAGCTCGCCTGATTTACCGAGCTTTGGTTTGACACTGCGTGGCGTCGAGCCGCCCATGCAAAATTCCATGTTGTCGGCGCAGCGCTTTTCGGACCTAAAAGTTGTTGGGCAAATTCGTTCCACGTATCTCGTGACGGAGAGTGAGCAGGGCCTCGTGGTCATCGATCAACATGCGGCGCACGAGCGGATCATGTATGAGCGTATCCGCAACGAAAAGCCGCACTGCGATTCGCAACCGCTTCTGATTCCGATTTCGGTGAATCTGAGTTTTGCCGAGATGGGGCTTTTTGAAGATCGTGCTCAGGATCTTGCCATGCTTGGATTTGAAGTCTTTGGTAAGGACACCGTAATAATTCGATCATTGCCCCGGTTTCTCGAGAAGGCCAATGCAAGCGCGCTCCTCAAAGATATTTTACATGATCTCGCTGAGTGGGATGGCAAAGCTGTCTTTGAGAAACTCTTCGCCCATCTATGCGCGACCCTCGCCTGCCATGCCGCCATTCGCGCAGGGCAACGCCTGAGCAAAGATGAGATTGCAGCGCTACTCAATGAACTCGAAGATACCGATTTTCACGCGCATTGCCCACATGGGCGGCCCATCGTGAAAAGCTTCTCGGCATTTGAGCTAAAGCGGTGGTTTGATCGTACGTAGACCTAAGAACAAGACTGAAACGCTTGGCGCGCAAAACTATTTGTTTTTCAAAATCAGAAACCATGCATGATATCGTGCTCGGACTCTTGAACAACAGATATGAATTGGGCATCGAAATTTAGATCTCAACAATTTTGATGCACTACCAAAGTCGCCAGGGATATATTTGCTACAGCCCGATATTTGACGGCAGCACACACAAAAAAGCCTCTCTCACGAGAGACTTTTTCGTTTCGCGCAAGCGAAATTACTTCTTGTTGCCCAAGAGTTCTTTGAAGCGCTTAGCTGGACGAAAGCCGACAGTGCGCGATGCTTTGATCTTGATGGTTTCGCCCGTGCGAGGATCGCGGCCGGTACGTGCTTTTCTCGAACGAAGTTGGAAAGTACCGAAGCCGGGGAAAGAAAATTTTTCACTGGTCTTGATGCTGTGTTGCATGGCTGCGAACACGGCTTCAGTAATTTCAGTGGCGGTCTTCTTGGTTACGTTTTTTTGTTGCTTGCAAACCCAATCAATCAGTTCTTGTTTGGTCATTGACCTCTCCTCTAAATATAGTTTTCTTCGCCACCAGCGCGCGATTTAAGTATTGCGCTAGAAGCTTTCATTGTACTTAGCTACGAGACGTAGCAGCTTCCTGGATTATGGCATTTGCCTAGAAAAATAAGCAAATTGCAATAACCTTTCTCTTTTTTACGGCACAAAAAAGAGCGGAGCTAGTGTGTAATTATAGTACTGAATCGGGTCTGGGGGGTTCTTAACCAAGGAAGAATGTCGACGAGAAACAGTACTTACGAGCGCGGCAATTCCACGTTCTTGCTGTATTTTCTGCGCATTGCACTTCGCCAAAGAAGCATAAACGATTTTCTTTTTTCGCATGTCTCTCGGCGGTGCAAGCGCAAAACGGCCCTAAACTTTCTTTGTTGTGCTCTCTTCAATCGGCGCATCCGGCGCAATTTTCGACGAGAACTTTGGCTTCGTTGCTTTCTTTTCGCCCATCACGATCAGCGGCGGCTCTTTCTTGAGGATAGCGCGCTCATTGAACACCACCTCGCGAACTCCTTCCTGACTTGGAATATCATACATCGTATTGAGCATGGCAGCCTCGAAGATACTACGCAGACCACGTGCGCCGGTCTTCTTTTCAGCGGCTTTCTTCGCCGCTGCCAAAAGCGCTTCCTTCGTGAACCGCAGCTGCACGCCGTCGAGCTCGAAGAGGCGCGTGTACTGTTTAGTGATAGAATCCTTGGGCTCGTCGAGAACGCGCACGAGGCTCTCCTCGTCGAGCGGATCGAGCACCGCCCACACCGGCAAGCGACCGATAAACTCAGGGATGAGCCCGAAGCGCAACAGATCGGCGGTGGTCACGTCATGCAACATGTTGTGCTTTTTGTCGCGCGGTTTCTTGGTGGCATCAGCGTTGAAGCCCAACGATTTTTTACCAAGCCGCGCGTCGATGATCGCTTCAAGCCCAGAAAATGCGCCGCCGCAAATGAACAGAATCTGCGACGTATCAACTTTTAACAGTTCTTGATGCGGATGCTTGCGTCCACCACGAGGTGGCACGTTGCACACGGCGCCCTCGATAATCTTGAGCAACGCCTGCTGCACGCCCTCGCCCGAGACGTCACGCGTGATGCTCGGGTTTTCTCCGCGTCGCGAAATTTTGTCGATCTCGTCGATGTAGACGATACCGCGCTCCGCAAGCTTGATATCGCCATTCGCCGCATTGAGCAGATTGGCTATAATGCTCTCAACATCCTCGCCAACGTAGCCCGCTTCCGTAAGACAGGTTGCGTCGGCTATGGTGAACGGTACATGCAAAATGCGCGCGAGCGTTTGCGCGAGCAAGGTCTTACCGGAGCCGGTTGGGCCTATCAGTAAAATATTACTCTTTTGCAATTCGACGTCGCTGGTATCGATCGGCGAAAAGATGCGCTTAAAGTGATTATGCACCGCAACCGACAGAACCTTTTTCGCACGCTCTTGGCCAATGACATAGTTATCGAGCACCGCCTTAATTTCAAATGGCCGCAAAAGTTCTGGCTTGGTTGATTCAAGCGTTACGTTGTCGTCTTCTGACGCTATGATCTCGTTGCACAAAGAAATACATTCTTCGCAAATATAGACCGATGGCCCCGCCACCAGCTTTTTGACCTCGCGCTGCGATTTACCGCAGAATGAGCACAATAGTATTGCATCCTTTTTCGTCGTCACGCCTATTCACCAAAACCTTCTGCCACTACAATTACGAATTCGCGCTCATGCTTTGAGCATGCCGCTCGACGAGTTTGTCGACGACGCCATATTCGATGGCTTCTTGCGGTCCCATGTAATAATCTCGCTCGAGGTCTCTCGCGATTTTGTCTTCAGGCTGCCCCGTATGACGGGAGAGAATCCTGTTATT
>CAZRSD010000156.1:0-4812 GCA_964602645.1 uncultured Myxococcales bacterium | reverse complement strand
AACAACTCCATGCCGTATGTGTCGCGCGGCGGCCTAAAGCTTGATCATGCACTCACGACGTGGCCATGTGATGTGCAGCACGCCATCGCAATCGATGTGGGCGCCTCAACCGGCGGCTTCACCGAAGTCTTGCTCACGCGCGGTGCGGCGTGCGTCTATGCGGTGGATGTTGGCTACGGGCAACTCGCCGAGAGCCTGCGCACCGATCCGCGCGTCATCAATTGGGAGCGTACGCACATTCTCCACGTGCAGCCCGATGGGTTTAAACAGCCACCCACTATCGCTGTGATCGACGTGAGCTTCATTTCCCTTGAGAAAATTGTGCCCCACGTGGTGACGCTTCTTGCACCCACGGCGATGATCTACGCGCTGATCAAACCCCAGTTTGAAGCGGGCCGCGAGCACGTTGAAAAAGGCGGCATCGTAAAGAACCCTGTCATTCATGACGCCGTGATAGAGAAAATAACAACCCTTGCCCAAAGCTTGCGGCTAACCGTGCTCGGCGTTGATAAGAGCCCCATTCTTGGCGCTAAAGGCAATGTCGAATTTCTCATGGCGATGCACAAGCATTAATTCTTCAAAAATTAATTGAACGTCTAGCACTTCTCAATAACCTCAGTGGCATAGGTCGTCGCATCATTTGTGCGACAACAAAGTTCTCTGGGGGAGACATGAAAATCGTAGTTAGCCTCTTGGCCATGGCAACACTTCCATTGTTCGCCAATAGCCCGATGACGCCGAATTTACCGATCACTATCACCAATCCGGACCTTTCGGGCGATTGCGCTGGCGACGACATCGCGGTTGTCGAAGAAAACGGTCAGTATTATATCGCCGCTTATTTCACGAACATGGATGCGATTGCCGAAGACAAAGTCATCGACAAGAAGCGCTGCACCATGAAGTATAACGTTGAACTTGGTCGTGGCTATCAACTCGATGTGTTCCAATTCTCCGTCGACGGCGTGTATCAACTCTCCGATCATGGCACAGCGCGTCTGACTGTTTCGCATCGGGTGGTGAACAATGCGTCGGCGCGTACCACTAAATTCTACAGCGCAAATCAAGGCGATTCGCTCTTCGGCGATATCCAAGATTTCTCCGGTGCGATCTATTCGCATCAAATTCCACAAACCTATGGCCACTGCGGTGCATCGATTCCTTTGACGACGTCGATCTACGCTGAAGCAGTCAAGCCCGCATCCGACGTGAGCGGCTTTACGCGCGTTTCGCTCGATGAAGGTGTTTCGAGCGAATACGTCAAACTGTGCAAGATCATCACCGATCCTTGCCGACAAATGCCGTAAGCAGTTCTTCACATTGTCCAGCGGGACACGAGTTTTCGTGCCCGCTGCGGCATGCTTGGAGGTCATCATGTCATCGCGCAGTTTGCTTACGTTGTTGTTCATCCTTTGCCGCAGCGTTGTGGCATCAGCCGAAGATAGCGTGCCTCATGCCACAATACGAAACCTCAACAGCACTGCACGGTGCGAAGAAAACACGTATGTCACCTATAACGACGACGGCAGCGTTCATGTGGCCGTAAAAGATGTCATCGTGTCACGCGCGAGTGAGCAGCCTTTTGCGAAATGCCTCATACATGGTGATGTCGTTGTGCCCGCAGGATTTGCCATTACTCCTGCGCAATTTGCTGATGCCGAATTCGTGACGCACCACGAAAAAATTGGCGATCAAAGCGGTGGCCGATTTCGCCTGGATGTAAACGACGCCACATCAAATAGCAGCGCCATGAGCGATCGACGCCAAGAACATAACGAAGACGCAACGCTGATATTAAAAAATGCCATTCCGATCTTTTCCGCATGCGGCAGCGAAAGCGTGTTGCCGCTTCGCATAACCGTCGAAGCCATGATCAACTATCGACTCGATGACACATCATCCGTGTCATCGCGCATCGACGCGATTCGCTTTCCTTCGCTTCGCATTACGCCGATTCAATGTCGTGAGGACTCACTATGATACGCGCATTACTCGGGCTTACGCATTATGGAGGAACCGCGTTTCAGGGCGTGCATGGGCTATGAGACAGAAGTCGAGCTAAAATCTGATCTTCACGCATTCATTGCTCAACAAAGTAACGATTCATCCTTCATCAGCCTCGATGAAACCGGAAAGCGCCTTTGATGCACGCCACGTTAGGTGAGCTTAAACGACTTGACGAGCGCATCCATTTTCTTGGTGGTCGTCTCAATCTCTTGTACCAAGTCTTCGCAATGCCCGGTGTTTTCCTTGAGCGTAAGGAAGCATGTGCCGACGTCCTGATTTGCCATCGTTGCGGTGCGCAAATCATCGAGTCGGTCGAGCAGTGAGCGCAAGAGTTCAACGACACCGTCGACAGAACGCATGGTTCGATCGACATTTTCCCGCATAGACTTACTGTGTGCGATCAACGATTCGATCATCTCGTCGCGTTCTGCTTCGACTTCTTCGGTCTTAAGGCGCTCGATCAAGAGCTCTTTCGTTGATGCGATCTGTGCGAGTAGATTAAGGTCGCCCTTGATTTGTTTGAGCAGGTCAAAAGGCAGCTTATAGGTCTTTTGCCCATTGTGATGCACGTCGAGCATAGAGACGATCTTATTCATGACAGTGTTGAGTTTTGCTACATTTTCATCGAAAAGCGCAGATAGATTCTTTTGATTGCCGGCCACTTCAGCGACCCTTGCATTAAGGTCATTTTGATAATCTTGCAGCTGGCCCACGACGATTCGCAGTTGCTCAAAAAAGAGATTAAGCGCTTCTGATATCTGTCCGGGCGATGGGGTGAGAAAATTGACGCTAAGATCGATGGGACCTTTTGCGGCACTAGTAAGCGTGAGACGAGATCTCTGCAGCGACGAGCGCAATGAACGCCACGCTACAGCACCGAACGTAACAGAGAAAATTCCAACGATAAAACCCGCGCAGATGAGCACAATCTTCGAACGCTTCAAGTCTGTCACACTTTGAATGTTATACGCCATACTTTGCGTGTCAGCGTAATTGGAAATTTTAGCCAAGGCTTCTTCGAGCTGCTTCATGAGCGGTAAGCCTTCCTCACGCGCAAGCAAATCGGCCTTTTTCGGGTCGCCAGAGAAAATTTCTGTGGTGATGCGTTCGCGCAAAACCTTTTGCGTTTGGATGAGCTCAATGGCCTTTCGCACAAGAACTCTCCCTGCTTCTTGCTGAATCCGATCGAGGACGACACCGATTTGTTTCGCGGTATCTCGCTCATCCTGTTCTATCTCAGCCAGCCGCTGTTTTCGATGGGCTAGATCTGAGACCAGCAACATGTCTTTCACGTTTCGGCTTACACGCACGACGTTACGCGCAACGGTAAGCGTGCTCTTGGTAACAGCAAGTGGGCGATTGTACATGTTGTCGACGAGGCTGGCGTAGCGCGCCAATTGCAAGTGAACAACGCCGCCAAGGCTTGTGTAGAACAAAACCAAGAAAGCCAAGAAAATTATCATGTGGCGTTTGCTTTGCATGATCTTGCTCCTGTTACACGACTGCAAAATAGGCGAGTGTTGCAGCCAGCATCGTCAACGTGAAGCCGATAGGGACAAACCAGCGACAATATTGACGGATGATTTCTGCATGCTCTCTTTTGCCTTGGTTCTCAAGCTTGGTGGTCACCATTACTTGAAACGTCGGGATGACGATGAAGCCATAGGAAATAAAGACGATGGAGTCTAAGAACGTGAAAGTCGGAATTAGCGGTAACATGTCGTTCGCGATTTGGTGAAACGCAACCACGGTGAGGAGAAACACAAAGCAGTTACCAAGCGCCGATGACGAGTCTTCATACATCCAAAAAACATTCCACGACAAAATGACGATGACGATCAGTGGCAATAGCAAGCGCCAAATGAAATAGCGCGGGTCTCGTTGTGCGTGCACCATGAAGCTGAACACGTAGAATGATTCGCTGTGCGAACGAACCGCGCTTTTGGTGATGTGATAGCCGGCATAGTCAAAACCCCACGATTTTGGTGCTGCGTTCGGCGCCATTGAGGTTTCGAGAGGATTTAAGATGAGATCGATTTCTTCATCATCCCAATAACTTGACGCGAACCGAAAATTGAAGATTTGACTGTCGAAGGGAAAGTGGCGCAAATCCATATTGGCCGGCGTCTTTATAGTTACCACTTGACTCAAATTGACAGTGCCATTTGGGTAGATGCGTAGATGTTGATGGTCGAGTGTGGTCGAGCCGTCCACGATCGTGATGCGTGGGTCAAAAATGCGATTGAGTTTGTCATATGCATCGGCATCTTGATACGAATGTACTTTATGAATGTCGGCGGTAGGCGCTTTGAGGCGATGATCCTGCCATTCTACCCGTATTTTAAACTGTGCCGTAATTTGTGGCGTCTCAACGGAAGCGGGTTCTATGTGAATAACTTGCACAAGCGAGATGCCCACGTCAATGATCGTGGGCTTTACGGGCGGCTCGAGGATGGTGATTTGATGTTCGTCAAAATTATACGTTGCTTCCTCATCAGCGGTGCCGCTTAGGGATGCTTGGCAAGTAAGCAAAATCAACAGTAGTGTTATGAACCATTGCCGTACCATACGTACGAATACCTATCGGCGCATGCGCCTGAAAGATTTACTCGGCGGGTTTAGCAATTAGAGGATATGGCGGCATGAATAACTTAGTGGGTTCGACGCTATTCTCTGATAAATGAATAAATGTCATCAGTGTCAGTCGTTAGAAATCGTCAAGCAGGGTTTTCACGGTAACAAGCAGCGTTACAAATGCCGTGGTTGCGGTCACCAATCAACACAATCTTGGGCGCCGATGAGCGC